>NZ_JAYMZS010000007.1:91388-172033 GCF_035828755.1 Amycolatopsis sp. H20-H5
AGGTCGATCCGGTCGAGGCCGAGGTGCTCGCGCAGCGCCTCGACGTCGTCGACGAGCCGGTCACAGCGGTAGGACGTCGTGTCCACGGGCACCGCGGAGGCGCCGGTGCCGCGCAGGTCCAGCAGGATCAGCCGCCGGTGGGCGGACAGGCCGCCGAGTTCGTCGAGGTACGCCGAGGCCTGCATCGGGCCGCCGGGCAGGCAGATCAGCGGCGAGCCGTCGCCGAACACGTGATAGGCGAGCTCGGTTCCGTCGGCCGCGGTGAAGGTAGGCATGCCGCCATCTTGTCAGCGCGTCTTGTCCAACCGGGCCAGGGTTTCCGCATAGCCGCTCACGAGTTCGGCGATCACGTCGGCGACCGGGCGGATCCGGTCCATCCGGCCGACGATCTGGCCGACCGGCATCGACACCACCGTCGGGTCGCCGGACTGGTGGATCCTGTTGTGCGCGGGGGAAACCAGCAGGTTCTGCAACGGCATCGGCAGCGGCTCGGGCGCGTCCGCGGCGGCCCACGCCTCCGTCCACCGCGTCTTCAGCAGGCGGGCCGGTTTTCCGGTGTAGATCCGCGTTCGGACGGTGTCGGCCGACCCCGCGGCGACGAGCGCCTGCTGCATCGCCTCGGACCCGGTCATGGTCTGGCGGTATTCCTCGGTCGCCAGCCAGAACGAGCCCATCCAGACGCCGGCCGCCCCGAGCGCGAGCGCCGCGGCCACCTGCCTGCCCGAACCGATGCCGCCCGCGGCGAGCACCGGCACCCGGTCGCCGACGGCGTCGACGACCTCCGGCAGCAGGACCATCGACGCGATCTCGCCGGTGTGCCCGCCCGCCTCGTAGCCCTGCGCGACGACGAGGTCCACGCCGTTGTCGACATGTCGAACGGCGTGTTCGGCCTTGCCGGCCAAGGCCGCCACCGGGACGCCGTGGGCGTGTGCCTGCTCGATGACGTCCACCGGCGGTGAGCCGAGCGCGTTCGCGATCAACCCGATCGGGTGTCTGAGCGACACCTCGACGTGCGCCCGTGCGACGGAATGCAGCCAGCCGAGCACGCCCGCGCGCTCGTCGACGTCGTCGGGAAGGGGTGGCACCGCGAGCTCACGCAGGGTCCGGTCGACGAACTCGCGGTGTGCCTGGGGGATCAGCTTCGCGAGATCCAGCGAGGTCCCCTCGGCGGGGACCTTCGCGGGCATCACGATGTCGACCCCGTACGGCTTGCCGCCGGTGTTCTCGTCCATCCAGCCGAGGACCGCGTCGAGCTCCTCGGCGTCGTTGAACCGCACGCAGCCGAGCACGCCCATCCCGCCCGCGCGACTGATCGCGGCGGCGACGTGCTCGGACGGGGTGAACCCGACAATCGGCAGGTCGATGCCCAGTCGGTCACACAGTGACGTGCGCATCGGGGCCCTCCGTGGGTTCGTGCTCGTCGGCGTAGGCCTGCGCCCACCGGTAGTCCGGTTTCCCGCTCGGGGTGCGGCCGATCTCGTCGGCCACCCAGACCGTGCGCGGCACCTTGTACCCGGCGATCTCGGTGCGCACGTGCGCCTCGATCCCGGCGAGGTCCGGCGTCGTGCCGGGCCGGGCCTGGATCACCGCGGCGACGCGCTGGCCCAGCCGCTCGTCGGGAACGCCGATGACGAGCGCGTCGAAGACGTCCGGATGCGACTTCAGCGCGCCCTCGACCTCTTCGGGATAGACCTTCTCGCCGCCGGTGTTGACGCATTGCGAGCCGCGCCCGAGCAGCGTGACCGTGCCGTCCTCCTCGTATCGCGCGTAGTCGCCGGGCACCACGTACCGCGCGCCACCGGCCTCGACGAAGATCGTCTTGCTCTTCTCGGGATCGTTGTAGTAGCCCAGCGGTACGTGCCCACGACGGCCGATGAGCCCGATCGCGCCCGGTTTCGCCTCGACGATGCCGCCGTCGTCGTCCAGCAGGATCGCGTCCTTGCCGAAGCTGACGCGCGGGCCCGCGGAGTGGTCGGAGTCCTTGCTGACCATGCCGATCCCGGTGAAGCCGCTTTCCGACGAGCCGATCGCGTCGGTGACGACGACGTTGGGCAGCGTGCGCAGGAACTCCTGTTTGACGCTCTGAGAGAACAACGCGGCGTGGCTCGACACCGCGACGATCGAGGAGACGTCGTAGTCGCCCTCGCGGTAAGCCTCGATCAGCGGGCGGGCCATCGCGTCACCGACGATGGTGAGGACCTGGACCTTGTTGTCCTGCACGGCTTTCCAGACCTCATGCGGATCGAACCGCGGCACGAAGACCACCGTGCTGCCGGTGAAGAGCGCCCCGAAGGCCGCCCATTGAGCGGCGCCATGGATGAGCGGTGCGGCCGGGAGGCGGACGAGGCCGCCCGCCTTGCCCTGCTCGGCGAGCGTCCATTCGTCCTTGACGTACTCGCCGGTGACGAAATTGATGCCGCCACCGAGCGCACGCCAGATGTCCTCGTGGCGCCAGAGTACGCCCTTCGGATAGCCGGTAGTGCCGCCGGTGTAGAGGATGTAGAGGTCGTCGGCGCTGCGCTGCGCGAAGTCCCGCTCGGGGGAATTGCTCGCGAGCGCCTCGTCGTAGTCCACGCCGCCATAGGGCGACGGGTCGCCGTCGCTGCCGTCGTCGATGACGACAACGTGTTTCAGTTTTGGCATTTCGGGCAGGACGGCGGCGACCTTGTCGCAGTACCGCCGTTCGTGGACCAGCGCGACGAGATCGGCGTTGCCGAACAGGTATTTCAGTTCACCGTGGACGTACCGGTAGTTGACGTTGATCGCGATCGCGCGCAGCTTGTACGCCGCGATCATCGATTCCAGTGCCTCGATGGAGTTCCGTGAGTAGACACCGAGGTGGGACCCTGGCCCCACGCCGTGTGCGGCGAGATGGTGCGCCAGCCGGTTGGCGCGCTCCTCCAGTTCGGCGAAGGTGACCCGCCGGTCGCCGCAGACGACCGCGACGCGTTCCGGCACGGCGTCGACGGCGTGCTCGATGAGATCCGCGATGTTGAGTGCCACTCCCCCAAAGTAGAACATGTTATCGTTCTGGGCAATGGCCCCGACCGAGGAGGAGTGCCCGGTGACCGAACCGCACGCGCTGGTGGACAAGCACGGGCACACCCTGGTGGTCACGATGAACCGGCCCGAGGCGCGCAACGCGCTCACCGGCGAGATGCTCGGGCTGATGGTCGAGGCCTGGGACCGGGTCGACGCCGACGCCGACGTCCGGTGCTGCGTGCTGACCGGGGCGGGCGGCGCGTTCTGCGCGGGCGCGGACCTGAAGTCGATGTCCCGGCGGGCGCCGAGCGACGCGTTCGCGAGCGGGTTCGACCCGAGCCGGATCGAGGGACTGCTCAAGGGCCGCCGCCTGACCAAACCGCTGATCGCGGCCGTGGAGGGCCCGGCGATCGCGGGCGGCACGGAGATCCTGCAGGCCACCGACCTCCGGGTGGCCGGGGAAAGCGCGAAAGTCGGGGTGTCGGAGGCCCGCTGGGGCCTGTACCCGATGGGCGGCTCGGCCGTCCGGCTGCCGCGGCAGATCCCGTACACGGTCGCGGCGGACCTGCTCCTGACCGCACGTCACATCACCGCCGCCGAAGCGCGCGAGATCGGCCTGATCGGTCACGTCGTCCCGGACGGCACGGCCCTCACCCGTGCCCTGGAACTGGCGGACCTGATCGCCGCGAACGGTCCCCTCGCGATCCGCGCGATCCTCAAGACCATGCGCGACAGCGAGGCCATGCACGAGCACGACGCCTTCAAACTCGACGCCCAGTACGGCATCGAGGTCTTCGCCAGCGCCGACGCCAAGGAAGGCCCCCGCGCGTTCGCCGAAAAACGCCCACCCCGCTACACCGGCCACTGACCCGCCCAATCACGCGTGTGCGCTCCCCAATCACGCGTGGCGTCCGTCTGATCACGTGTGTCCGCCGTCTGATCACGTGTGGCTGAATCGGTGGGAGTGTGATCGGAAGGAGGGCATGCGTGATCAGACGGCGCACACGCGTGATTGGGAAGCGCACAAGCGTGATTGGACGGACGGGACTCGGGAGTCAGGGCCAGTAGGGGGCGCGGAGTTTGCGTTTGTAGAGCTTGCCGTTGGGGTCTCGGGGTAGGGCGTCGGTGTAGTCGATGGTGCGGGGGAGTTTGAAGCGGGCCAGGCGGGTGGCGGCGTAGGCGAGGATCTCGGCGGTGAGGGCCGGGGTGGGGGTGACGCCGGGGGCGGGCTGGACGACGGCCTTGATCTCCTCGCCCCAGTCCTCGTGGGGGATGCCGAAGACGGCGATGTCGGCGATCTTCGGGTGCATGATCAGCTCGCCCTCGATCTCCGCCGGGTAGATGTTGACGCCGCCGGAGATGATCATGTCGGCCTTGCGGTCGTGCAGGTAGAGGTAGCCGTCCTCGTCGAGGTGGCCGACGTCGCCGAGCGTGAACAGGTCCCCGGCGCGCGCTTTCTCCGTCTTCGCCCGGTCCTTGTGGTACTCGAACTTCGAGTCACCCATCCGCATGTACACCGTGCCGGGCTCCCCCACCGGCGCTTCCGCGCCGGCGTCGTCGAGGACCTTGATCGTCGAGCCCGGCCACGGCAACCCGACCGACCCGGGCTTGCGCAGCCACTCCTCCCCCGAGATCACCGTGCCGCCGCCCTCGGTCGCCGCGTAGTACTCCGTGACCACCGGCCCCCACCACTCGAGCATCCGCCGTTTGACTTCCAGCGGGCAGGGCGCGGCACCGTGGATCATCACGCGCAGCGAGCCGAGGTCGTAGCGCGAACGGACCGCGTCAGGCAGCCCGAGCAGACGCCGGAATTGCGTCGGCACCAGGTGACTGTGCGTCACCCGGTGCTCCTCGATCAGCCGCAGCATGTCCTCGGGGTCCCACCGGTCCATCAGCACCGCGGTATGCCCCAGCTGCACCGAAATCGCGACGAAGTTGAGCACCGCCGTGTGATAGAGCGGCGAACCGCACAGGTGCACGTGGCCGTCGGACGGGCGGATGCCGAAGACGCCGAAGAACCACGTCGACGCCGCCGGGACGTCGTCCGGGTCGGCGCCGGTCAGCGGCCGCCGGACGCCCTTGGGCCGCCCGGTCGTGCCCGAGGTGTACAGCATCGGCGAGCCCGCCGTACGCCGCTCGGGCCGTCCGTCGCCCTCGCCGGAGCCGAGCTCCTCGATCCGCCGGAACCCCGGCACCTCCCCGACCGCGAATCGGGCCTGAGCAGGCACACCTGCCTCGTCGGCCGCCGCAACCGCGACATCGGCGAAGCGCTCGTGCGCGAGAAACGCCTTCGCGCCGCTGTCGGCGAGGATGTACGCGACCTCCGGGCCGATCAGATGCCAGTTCACCACCACCACGTACAGCCCGGACTGGACGGCCGCGAAGTACGCGGCCAGCAGCTCGTCGCCGTTGGGCTGGAGGATGACGATCACGTCGCCGGTCTCCAGCCCGAGCGTCTGCAGCCCGCGCGCGTGGGAATTCGCCTTCGCCGCCAGCTCCCCGTACCCGACCGAACGGCCGTCCGGGTCGACGAGCGCGACCCTCTCCGGCTCCTGTTCGGCGATGCTCCACAGCCCGAGCGTCTCCGCGGTTGTCGTCGCCATACCCGCAAATCTAGAACCTGTTCCACCTCTAGGCAACCGTCCAGACCCATTTGCACGGCGATCTTGCCGACGAATCGAGAACGTGTTTCACTCAGGACGTGACTGAGACCACGCTGTCGGCACCCCTGGACGTGGGGTTCGACTACACGCGTTCGACCGGCCCGATCGTCGGCCGGTTCGTCAACTCGCTGCGCGAACGCCGCATCGAAGGCGTGCGCGGTAGCGACGGCCGGGTGCACGTCCCGCCGATCGAGTACGACCCGGTGACCGCGGCTCCGCTGACCGAGTTCGTCGAGGTCGCGACCGAGGGCACCGTCGTCTCCTGGTCCTGGATGGCCGGGCCCCTCGAAGGCCAGCCGCTGAGCCGCCCGTTCGCGTGGGCTCTGATCAAGCTCGACGGCGCCGACACCGCGATGCTGCACGTGGTCGACTCGGACACCGTCCACACCGGACTCCGGGTCCGCGTCCAATGGGCAGCCGAGACCGTCGGGCACATCCGCGACATCGCCTACTTCGTCCCCGTCGGCAGCGAGGGCACCGAGCCGACGTCACCGCCGCCGCCCGTCGCGAAACGCGACGAAGGCGCGCCGGTCACCGTGGTCATGACGCCCGTGCACCTGCACTACCTGCACTCCGTGTCCCCCGGGGAAAGCCGCTACCTGCGGGCACTCGGCGAAGGACGGCTGATCGGCCAGCGCTGCCCCGCCTGCGAGAAGGTCTACATCCCGCCGCGCGGCGCCTGCCCGACCGACGGCGTCCCGACCACGGACGCCGTCGAACTCGCGGACACTGGCATCGTCACCACGTTCTGCGTCGTCAACGTGCCGTTTCTCGGCCAGCGCATCACACCGCCGTACGTCGCGGCGTACATCCTGCTCGACGGCGCCGATATCGCGTTCCTGCACCTCGTGCTGGGCTGCGACGCCGCCGACGTCCGGATGGGCCTGCGCGTGCGGGCCGCCTGGAAACCCCGGGGCGAGTGGCAGACCTCGCTGGAGAACATCAGCCACTTCGCGCCGACGGGCGAGCCCGACGCGTCGTACGAATCCTTCGCCCACCACCTGTGAGGTCGCCATGCCAGACGTAGCCGTGGTCGGCTTCGCGCAGGCTCCCAACGTCCGCGAGACCGCGGGCACCACCAACGGCGTCGAGATGCTCGTGCCGATCTTCGCCGAGGTTTTCGCGCGAACCGGATTGTCCAAAAAGGACATCGGGTTCTGGTGCTCCGGCTCGTCGGACTACCTTGCCGGGCGGGCCTTCTCGTTCATCGCGGCGGTCGACGCCATCGGCGCGTTCCCGCCGATCCACGAATCGCACGTCGAGATGGACGCCGCCTGGGCACTGTACGAGGCCTGGCTGAAGATCAGGATGGGCGAGGTCGACACCGCGCTCGTCTACGGCTTCGGCAAGGCGAGCGCCGGGCAGCTACGCCGGGTGCTCTCCCTGCAACTCGACCCGTACGTCGTCGCGCCGCTCTGGCCGGACTCCGTCAGCATCGCCGGGCTGCAGGCCAGACTCGGCCTGGACGCGGGGCTGTGGAGCGAGAAGGACCTCGCCGAGGTCGCCGCCCGCAGCCGCCGGGACGCCGTCGGCAACCCCGCGGCACAGCTGTCCGGCGAGGTCGAGGTCGCCGACCTGCTCGACACCCCCTACTTCGCGGATCCGTTGCGGGCGCACGACATCGCGCCGGTCACGGACGGCGCGGCCGTCATCGTGCTGGCCTCGGCCGAACGCGCCAGCGACCTCGTCGACCGGCCCGCGGTCATCACCGGCATCGAGCACCGCGTCGACTCCCCCGAGCTCGGCGGCCGCGACCTGACCCGCTCGCCGTCGACCGAACTCGCCGCGCGGGCACTGGACCTCGACGGCGTCGAGATCGCCGAACTGCACGCGCCGTTCACCCACCAGGAGCTCATCCTGCGGACCGCGCTCGGGCTCGGCGACGGAGTCAGGATCAACCCGTCGGGGGGTGCGCTGACCGGGAACCCGATGTTCTCCGCCGGACTCGCCCGCATCGGCGAAGCCGCGGCGCGGATCCACCACGGCGACGCCCGCAAGACGCTGGCGCACGCGACCAGCGGCCCCGCGCTGCAACAGAACCTCGTGACCGTGCTGGAGGCGCGATGAGCAGGCAGCTCGCGGCGGTGCTCGGCACCGGCCAGACCCACCACCGGGCCAAACGCCAGGACGTCTCGATGCCAGGACTGCTGCGCGAGGCGATCGACCGCTCGATGGCCGACGCGCAGGTCGGCTGGGCCGACATCGACGCCGTCGTGCTCGGCAAGGCGCCGGACCTGTTCGAGGGCGTCATGATGCCCGAGCTGTTCCTCGCCGACGCACTGGGCGCGACCGGGAAACCGTTGCTGCGCGTGCACACCGCCGGTTCGGTCGGCGGGTCGACGGCACTGGTGGCGACGTCACTGGTCCAAGCAGGCGTCCACCGGCGCGTGCTGACCGTGGCGTTCGAGAAGCAGTCCGAGTCCAACGCGATGTGGGGCCTGTCGATCCTGCCGCCGTTCCAGATGCCGGTCGGCGCGGGCGCCGGTGGGTACTTCGCGCCGCACGTGCGCTCCTACATCCGGCGGTCGGGCGCGCCGGACCACATCGGCGCGATCGTCGCGGCGAAAGACCGTCGCAACGGCGCGCTGAACCCGTACGCGCACCTGCGGCAGGCGGACATCACCGTCGAGTCCGTCCAGGCGTCGCAGATGCTGTGGGACCCGATCCGCTACGACGAGACCTGCCCGTCTTCAGACGGCGCGTGCGCGATGGTGATCGGTGACGAAGCCGCCGGTGACGCCGTCGAAGGCGGCGCGGCCTGGATCCACGCGACGGCGATGCGCACCGAGCCGACCACGTTCTCCGGCCGCGACCAGGTCAACCCGCAGGCCGGTCGGGACGCCGCCGCCGCGTTATGGCACGAGGCCGGGATCACCGATCCACTGTCCGAAGTGGACGTCGCCGAGATCTACGTGCCGTTCTCCTGGTTCGAACCGATGTGGCTGGAGAACCTCGGGTTCGTGGCCGAGGGCCAGGGCTGGAAAGTCACCGAGTCCGGGGAGACCGCGCTGGGCGGCCGGTTGCCGGTGAATCCCTCCGGTGGGGTTCTGTCGTCCAATCCCATTGGGGCGTCAGGAATGCTGCGGTTCTCCGAGGCGGCCAAGCAGGTCATGGGCCGGGCCGGGGCGTACCAGGTCGACGGGGCGCGGGTTGCGCTCGGGCACGCGTATGGGGGCGGGTCGCAGTACTTTTCGATGTGGGTGGTGGGGGCGGGTAAGCCCGGCTCGTAGTCTTCGCTTCGCTGGTTTTAGGGATTTGTCCTCACCGGACGGGCTGGCTCCGGGAAGGCCTGGGTTGGGCGGGCCCGTTGCTGTTGTTTAGGTGCTGCGACGCAGGAGTTGTCCCCGCCGTGCTCAACGGTGCCGGGGAGGTCCTCGACCTCGGCCGCACCGTCCGCACGGCCACTCCGGCGCAGCGACGAGCGTTAACCCTGCGGGACAAAGGTTGTACCGGACCAGGTTGCTCGCGAGGTCCGAAGTGGTGTGTGGCTCACCACCTGGCCCACTGGAGCGACCCCGGTGGTGCCGGAGGCCGGACAGACATCATCAACCTCAGCCTGGTCTGCGAAGGATGCCACCGCCTGATCCACCATGGCGAGTGGGATATGCGACTACGCCACGGAATCATCGAATGGCTACCCCCGAAGTGGCTTGATCCGGAGCGAAGACCCATCCGCAACACCGCACACGACCCACCCCGCCAGTGCAACCGACGGCAGAAACTCACGAACCCTTGCGCCGCCACGGTTTGAGCGCCCACAACGTCCCGAGCACGCCCGTCACCACGCCCAGCGCGGCGGGCCCGACCGGGCTCGAGCGCGGCACCACCATCGGGCGCAGGACCACCGGCGACGGCGGCTGGACCGGCCGCGGCGGCGCGTCGGAGCCGGTGGCCGTCCACGCCGTGATGAACACCAGCAGCCGGGCGACCAGCGAAATGAAGAACAGCAGGCCGATCACCGAGCCGAAGGTCGCGCCCGTCGGGGAGTCGCTGATCAGCCGGAGGTAGATGCCCCCGGCCTGCTTCAGCAGCTCGAACCCGATCGCCGCCGCGATCGCGCCACGGACCGCGCTGCGGACGCCGACCGGATCCCGGGGCAGCCGCGTGAGCACCCACAGGAACACGAGCCAGTCGGCCAGCAGCGCCAGCGGGATCGACGCCGCGGACAGCAGCTGATGCCCCCAGCTGGTGTCCGCCAGCCCGGCGAGCCGCAGCAGGTAGCCGCCCAGCGCCGTGCCGGAGATCGTGATGGAGAACGAGACGAGCAACGCCGCGGACAGCCCGAGCAACGCGACCAGGTCCTTGACGATGAGCTGCCAGAACGGGATGTCGGCCCGTTTCTGGCCCCACAGCGCGGTGAGCGCGTCCCGCAGCGCGTTCGTCCAGTTCCAGCCGGAGTACAGCCCGACGATCAGGCCCAGCACGCCGACGTTGGTGCGCTGGTCGATGAATTTCTTCAGCACCTTGCTCGCGTCCTCCCCGAACGAGCCCGGCAGCGTGTTGGTGATCGCGTTGAGCAGCGAGTCGCGCAGGTGCGGCTGGCTGGCCAGCACGAACCCGGCGATCGACGTCCCGACCATCACGAGCGGGATCAGCGACAGCAGGCTGAAGTAGGTGATCGAAGCGACGTACTGGTACCCGCCGTAGTCGACATAGCGGTTCGTTGCCCTGGCGAGGTGGTCGAGCCACCGGTACCGGGCCCGCAGCCGCTTCCAGCGGCTGGGCGGGGCCGGCTGGGGCGCCGGGAGGTGCGGATGACGGTTCACTGTCCCTGTCTACCCAACGCTTCCGGCCCACGGCCGGACAGACACGCGTTTGCCCCGGTGCCGCTCTGGGTATTCACCCCCGGAAGAGCTTCGGCTCACTCATCGAGAGGATGACGTCATGGCTCGCTCACCACGCGCGCGTGTCCGGGTGGAAGGTCTGCAACCAGTGCAGATCCTGGCCGGCTTGATCGGCCTGGTCTTTCTGGTCGCGGGAATCGTGGGCTTCACGCGCACCGGTTTCGGGAACTTCACCGGTCATCACGACGAGACCCTGTGGCGCTTCGGGATCAACCCGTTCCACAACCTCCTTTCCGTGGTCACCGGCCTGGTCGGCCTGGTGTTCGCGCTGAGCCGTGGACTGTCGAGGTTCTACGGCCTGCTGCTGCTCGTCGGCTACGGCGCGTTGTTCGTCTGGGGCCTGATGATCTCCGGCACGGTCTCGGGCAACCCGGTTTCGCGGGCGGGCAACCCGTTCGACCTCAGCACCAACGTCACCTGGCTGCACCTCGGCGTCGCGGTGCTGGGCCTCATCGTCGCGATGCTGCCCGCGCGCAAGATCGCCCGCGTGGACGAGCCGGAGCCGGTGCGGGACGAGGAAGCCGCCGACGACCTCGGCGGCAAGCACACCACCGAACAGCACTCCGTCGCGCGGAGCGACGTCATGCAGAACGACGTGGTGCGGAACAAGACCGCCGCGATCGACCCGCCGACCCAGCCGGTCCCGGCCCAGCCCGTCGGTGCCCGTTCGGCCGACGAGCAGCCCACCGACGAGCACGCCACCGGGCCTGGGTGGCGCCCGCGTCGCTGGACCCGGCACGCCAAGCAGGACAGCTGACACACGGCAGTCCGGCGCTCTTGACATCCCGGCGACGCAGGCGTTAATCCTTGACGAACCTCCCGGCACTTTCGCGAGAAGGTGCCGGGAGGTTTTTCGGCCGCTGCCAACGTTGTCGCCCCTGGCGCCCGCGCGGGCGTCACCGGCGCCGTCACCATCGATCCCGCCCGGCGCGAGATCTCGGGCGACAACCCCGATCGGCAGGACTCGAACCTCGGCCCGTTCAAGGTGCCGAACTTCAAGGGCTCTTCGTCGCGACCTTCGACACCGCGTTCGACAGCTTCGGCGCCAGCTAACGGCGCCGGTCAGCCGTGTCGTGTGGCGCGCACGACGACGTCGTGTAGCGGGACGCTCCGGCCGTCCGGGGCGGTCAGCGTGCGGACGTGCTCTTCGGCGGTGACGATCGTCCAGCCGCCGGTGTCCAGGCCCGCGGTGATGGCCGCGGACGTAACCGACGCCTCGGCGGGAGAGCGGTGGCCGTGCCCCGTCGATCCCGCGGCGGGCAGGTGCCCGACGATGAGCAGCGTGCCGCGGGGCGCCACCCAGCGGGAGACGCGGTCGTAGAACGCCAGCTGCGACATCGACGGGTGGGCGTAGTGCGTCACGACCAGATCGAACGGCGCGACGGGCGCCCAGACGGTCAAGTCCGCCTGTACCCACTGCACCTTTTTCGAGACGTCGGCACCGGCCGCGCGGGCGAGGACCTCGGTGGAGATGTCAGCGGCCGTGACGTCCCAGCCGCGGGAGGCGAGCCAGCGGGCTTCGCCGCCTTCACCACATCCGGCGTCCAGCGCCGTGCCCGGTGTCAGGCCGCTGGTCTCGCGGGCCAGGTACGGATTGGTGCCTGTCGCGGGTTCGCCGCGGTGCGCCTGCTGCCAGTGCTTCTCCCAGTAGGGCCGGTCGAACTCGTGCGATGCCTCTGTGTGCTCGGCCATCTGCGTTCTCCTGGTCCGTTCGTGCGGTGTCGAGAACCACCGTGCATCGCGACCGGACCGATTGGCAAACTCTCTTGCCGAATGGCAAAGTGGCGGGATGGACGAAGCGACGGACCGGACCCTCGACGCCGTCGGGCCGAGGCTGAAGCGCCTCCGGCAACGGCGTGAAACCACGCTCACCGCGCTGGCCGACCAGACCGGCATCTCGGCCAGCACCCTGTCCAGGCTGGAGGCGGGCCTGCGTCGCCCCACGCTCGAGCAGCTCCTGCCGCTGGCGCGGGCCTACGGGGTCACTCTCGACGAGCTCGTCGACGCGCCGACGACGGGCGACCCACGCCTCAACCTGCGTCCGATCGCCTGCCAGGACGGCTCGACGATCCTGCCCCTGACCCGGCGGGCGGGTGGCATCCAGGCCTACAAGTTCGTCCTGCCCACCGGGAACGACGACGAGGAACCCGGCCTGCGCACGCACGAGGGTTACGACTGGGTCTACGTTCTGGACGGAACACTCCGCCTGGTCCTCGGCGAGCACGACCTCGTCCTCGAGCCCGGGGAGGCGGCGGAGTTCGACACCCGCACGCCGCACTGGTTCGGCGCCACCAGCTCAGGTCCCGTCGAGTTTCTCAGCCTCGTCGGCAGGCAGGGCGAGCGTGCCCACGTCCGCGCGGCGCCCAAACCGGCAGGGTAGCGCGCCCGCTCAGCGGAGGGCGACGAGCGAGGTGCCGTCGTCCTCGGGCAGGCCGGGTTCGCTCGTCGCGAGGACGGTGGCGCCGAGGAAGTCCAGCTCGCAGCCGAGGGTGGAGAGGAACGCGGTGTCGGCGGCGTCGCGGCCGGTCGCGATGCGGCTCATGCTCTGCCGCGGCGCCAGGTGGGTGGCGTCGAAGACATACCAGTGGCCGTCGATCGCGGCCTCGAACACGGCGTGGAAGTCCATCGGCGAGAGCCCCGGCGCGTAGACGGCCACGAACCGGGCCGGGATGTCGATCACCCGGCACAGTGCGATGCAGACGTGGGCGAAGTCGCGGCAGACGCCCTCACCCGCGAGGTAGCTGTCCACCGCGTCGTCGTTCGGGCCACCGGAACCGACCACATAGGACAGCTGGCCCGCGACGTGCGCGACGATGGCGTCGACCTTCGTCCGGTCGTCGGGCAGGTCGGCGAAGCGGCCCATCGCCAGCCCGCCCATGCGGTCCGAAGGGCAGTACCGGCTGGGCCGCGTGTAGAGGATCAGGTCGTCGGTGGAGACCGGCTCGGGTGCCGCGGCGGCCATCGCGCGCTCGGCGCGGTAACGGACCGTGTGCTCGCCGAGCGGCAGGTCCAGCACCTGGACGCGGGTGCCGCGGTCGAACTCAGCCGAGCGGGGCGGCACCGGGTAGACGAACTCCTCGCGCTCGGCCCCGCCCGCGATCGCGATCACGAAAGCGGCCGGACCGGGCTTCGTGACACGGAACGACATTTCGACATCGACGAGCGCGCGTGGGGACATGGCCCCCATGGTGCACGACGGCCTCAGGCGTAGCGGACCTGGTAGTGCTTGATCCCGTTGAGCCAGCTCGACCGCAGCCGTTCCGGCGGGGCGAGCTCGCTGATGGCGGGCATCACCTCGGCGATGGCGTTGAAGATCAGGTCGATCTCGAGCCGCGCCAGGTTCGCGCCGATGCAGTAGTGCGAGCCGGTGCCGCCGAAGCCCACATGCGGGTTGTCCGCGCGCAGGATGTCGAACTCCTCTGGCCGCTCGAACACCTCCGGGTCGAAGTTGGCCGAGCTGTAGAACATGCCGACCCGGTCGCCCTTGCGGATGTGCTGTCCGCCGAGGACGGTGTCGCGGGTCGCGGTGCGCTGGAACGCGACGACCGGGGTCGCCCAGCGGACGATCTCGTCGGGCGCGGTCTTCGGGCGCTCGGCGCGGTAGAGCTCCCACTGGTCCGGATGGTCGATGAACGCCTTCATCCCGTGGGTGATCGCGTTGCGGGTGGTCTCGTTCCCGGCGACGGCCAGCAGGATGACGAAAAAGCCGAACTCCTCCGACGCCAGCGACTCGCCGTCGATGTCGGCCTGGACGAGCTTGGTGACGATGTCGTCCATCGGGCACTTGCGGCGTTCCTCGGCCATGTTCCAGGCGTAGCCGACGATCTCCGCCGAAGCGGTCAGCGGCTCGACCTCGTACTCGGGGTCGTCGTAGGAGACCATCTGGTTGGACCAGTCGAAGATCTTGAGCCGGTCTTCCTGCGGGATGCCGAGCAGTTCCGCGATGGCCTGCAAGGGAAGTTCACACGCGACGTCGGTGACGAAGTCGCCGGAGCCCTTGGCCTTCGCCGCCGCGACGATGCGCTCGGCGCGGTCGCGCAGCGCGTCCTCCAGCTTCGCGATCGAGCGGGGCGTGAAGCCCTTCGACACGATCCGGCGGAGCTTGGTGTGCTGCGGGGCGTCCATGTTCAGCAGGACGAGGCGGTTGGCGTCGAGCTTCTGCTCCGTCATGTTCTCGTCGAAGCGGATGATCGCGGTCTTCTCTCGCGAAGAGTAGAGCTCGCTGTCGCGGGAGACCTCTTTGACGTCCTCCAGCCGGGTGACCACCCAGTAGCCGTCGTCACCGAACCCGGCAGTGTTGCGCGGCTGGGGATTCCACCAGACGGGCGCCGTCCGGCGCAGCTCCGCGAACTCCTCCAAGGGGAGCCTGGTCGCGTAGATGTCCGGGTCGGTGAAGTCGAAACCGGTGGGGATCAGCGGGACGGCCACGGTGCCTCCTGCAGGATTCGGCCATGGAACACGTTCTACGAACGATTAGAGCATACGGCGTTTACTTAGTGAAGAGTCCGCAGTGAAACCCGTTAACTCGATCATGAAATGCCAGGTAGAGCGCCGTTCGACGACTGTGCACCGATCGGCGGTTGACCTATCGATCTCTTGTCAAAAACAAGAACCTGTTCTAGTTTATGATCGTGTTCCGAGCTTCAAAGCAGTCGAGCTTCAAAGCAAAGGAGGCGAGCGTGGGTTGTCCCGTGATCGTGGAGGCCGTGCGCACCCCGATCGGCAAGCGGGGCGGCGTGCTCGCCGGCCTGCACGCCGCCGAACTCCTGGGCGCCGCCCAGCGCGCGCTGCTCGACCGGGCGGGTCTCGAACCGGCACTCGTCGAGCAGCTCATCGGGGGTGCGGTCACCCAGGCAGGTGAGCAGGCGGGCAACATCACGCGAACCGCGTGGCTGCACGCCGGGCTGCCGGAAACGACCGGCGCCACCACCATCGACGCGCAGTGCGGCTCCGCCCAGCAGGCCACGCACCTGATCGCCGGGCTCATCGCCGCCGGCGCGATCGAAGCCGGGATCGCCTGCGGCGTCGAGGCGATGAGCCGGGTCCCGCTCGGCGCGAACCGGGGTGACGGCGTGGGCTCCCCCCGGCCGGACTCCTGGTCGCTGGACCTGCCGAACCAGTACGGCGCGGCCGAGCGGATCGCCGTGCGGCGCGGCCTGACCCGCGACGACGTCGACCGGTTCGGCGCGGCTTCCCAGGCCAAGGCGGCCGCGGCGTGGGCCAAGGGCCGGTTCGACCGCGAGGTCGTGCCGGTGAAAGCCGGGACCACGCTCGTCACGCGCGATCAAGGGCTGCGGGAAACCACGGCCGACGGGCTCGCGCGGCTCAAGCCGGTCGTCGAGGACGGGGTGCACACCGCGGGCACGTCCTCCCAGATCTCCGACGGCGCCGCCGCCCTCCTGCTGATGGACTCCGACCGCGCGCGCGAACTCGGCCTGCGGCCCCGCGCGAAGATCCTCGCCCAGGCGCTGGTCGGCGCCGAGCCGTACTACCACCTCGACGGCCCGGTGCAGTCGACCGAACGGGTGCTGGCCCGCGCGGGCATGACGATCGCCGACCCAGACCTGTTCGAGGTCAACGAGGCCTTCGCCTCGGTTGTCCTTTCGTGGCAACAGGTTCACCGGCCAGACGTCGATCGCGTCAACGTCAACGGCGGCGCGATCGCCCTCGGCCACCCCGTCGGCAGCACCGGAGCCCGCCTGCTCACCACGGCCCTGCACGAACTGGAACGCCGCGACGCGAGCACCGCGCTGATCACGATGTGCGCGGGCGGCGCCCTCTCCACCGCCACGATCATCGAACGCCTCTGACCGCCCGGCCAGGGATCGAGCACGCGAGTCGCGGGTTTGCGGCGCACCCCCTTGAAGTCCCTGAAGGCCACCATGACGGCGTTTAACGCCGTCATGGTGGCCTTCAGGGACCTTGACGCAACCATGCGGTTGCCATAGTGTGGCAATCAATCGGTTGCTACTTACTGGAGGTCGTCATGGGTTTTCCTGATCGCATCGAACGGACCGTGGAGATCGCCCACCCGCCGGGCCAGGTGTGGACGGCGCTCACCACGGCCGAGGGACTGGGCACCTGGTTCGGCGACGAGGCGACGATCGACCTGTGTCCCGGCGGCGCGGGCCGGATGAGCTGGACGGACGGGCACACGGCGGGCCTGCGGGTGGAACGGGTCGAGGAGCCCACGGTGTTCGGGTTCACCTGGCAGATCTACGGGCTGCCCGAGGACGATCCCCGTCGCACCTACGTCGAGTTCACCCTCGAACCGACCGGCGCGGGCACCCGCCTGAAGGTGGTCGAAACCGGTTTCAGCCAGCTGCCGGACGACACGTACCGCAAGGAGTACGACGCCCACATCGAGGGCTGGGCGAACGAACTGGGCGAGCTGGCCGACTACCTCGATGCAGCCGCCTGACACCGAAGCGATCGCCGAACAGGTCTTCGGCGCTCTGGCCGACCCGAGCCGGCGCGCCATCCTGGCCGCACTGGCCGCGCGGGGACCGGCCACGGCCACGGACCTGGCCGAGCGGCTGCCGATCACGCGGCAGGCGATCGCCAAACACCTGGCCCTGCTGACCGAAGCCGGACTGGTGACGGCCGAGCCGGGCGAGCGGCGCCGGGTCCGGTACCGGCTGCGCTCCGCGCCGATGCGGGTGGCGCAACAGTTCCTGGCCGCGCTGGCCCGCGACTGGGACGGCCCGCTCGACGCGCTGAAAAACCACCTGGACCGCACTGTCGGCGGCCCAGCAGACGAAACCTGAGGACGTCATGACCGCATACGAGCAAGACCTGCCCCCGATCGTCGACCGCGCCACCTGGCAGGCCGAGCGGGACGCACTGCTGGTCCGGGAAAAGGCGCACACGCGCGCGGGCGACGCCATCGCCGCGGCCCGCCGACGACTGCCGATGGTGGAGGTGGACCCCGCCACACCGCTGCTCGGACCGGACGGGCCGGTCACGCTGCTGGACGTGTTCGAGGGCCGCCGACGGCTGATCGCCTACTTCCACATGTGGCACACCGGCCACGCCGCCGCCGGACAGTGCGAAGGCTGCACGTTCTACAACGGCCAGGTCCGCGAGCTGTCCTATCTGCATTCGCGCGACGTCACCTACGCCACGCTGTGCCAGGGCCCGTACGACCAGAGCGTCCGCTACCGCGACTTCATGGGCTGGGACGTGCCCTGGTACTCCGCGCGGGACTCGCTCGACACCCTTCTCGCCGGGCGCGCCGCCTTCATGCTGGCGTGCTACCTGCGCGACGGCGACCGGGTGTTCGAGACCTACTGGACCACCGGCCGCGGCGTCGAAGTGATGGCCCCCAGCTACGGGCTGCTGGATCTGACCGCCCATGGCCGCCAGGAGGCCTGGGAGGACTCCCCCACCGGCTGGCCCCAGCCGTGGAAGGTCGACAGCGAGAACCTCCGCGCCAACGGGCGCCCCACGGCTCAGTGGTCCCGTCTCGAAGCCGGACGCTCCGATGACCTGGACGCCGTCATACGTTGAGACCCGCGACATCATGAGAGACCCGCGACTTCAGCCACCGTAGACGGGATCGGCGGCGGGGGCCTCGGCCAGCAGCTCGGTGACGACCGGGCCGAGCTCGGCCGGGGTCCAGCGGGATCCCTTGTCCCGCACCGGTCCGTGCCGCCAGCCGTCGGCGATCGAGACCCGGCCACCGTCCACTTCGAACACCCGGCCGGTGACCCCGGAGGAGGCGGCACTGCCCAGCCAGACCACGAGCGGCGACACGTTTTCCGGTGCCATGGCGTCGAAACCTTCGCCGGGGGCGGCCATGCCGGCGGCGAACGCCTCCTCGGTCATGCGGGTCCGCGCGGCGGGCGCGATCGCGTTCACGGTGACGCCGTACCGGCCGAACTCGGCCGCCGCCACCAGCGTGAGCCCGAGGATCCCGGCCTTCGCGGCCGAGTAGTTCCCTTGCCCGACACTGCCGAGCAGCCCGGCGCCGGAGCTCGTGTTGATCACGCGGGCGTCCGGCTTCCGCCCGGCTTTCGTCTCGGCGCGCCAGTACTGCGCGGCGTGCCGGGCCGGGGCGAAATGCCCCTTCAGGTGTACGCGGACCACCGCGTCCCACTCCTGCTCGCCGAGGTTGACGAGCATCCGGTCCCGCAGGAATCCGGCGTTGTTCACCAGCACGTCGAGCCGCCCGAACGACTCGATCGCCGTTCGCACCAGCCTGGCCGAGCCTGCCCAGTCGGCGACGTCGTCCGTGGTGGCGACGGCCTCGCCCCCGAGCGCCTCGATCTCGTCGACGACGTCCTGCGCGGGGCCCGCCGAGCAGCCGCTGCCGTCCGGCGCGGCACCGACGTCGTTGACGACCACGCGCGCGCCCTCCGCGGCGAAGGCGAGCGCGTGCGCCCGGCCGATGCCCCGCCCGGCGCCGGTCACGACGACCACCCTGCCCCCGGCGATCACACCGGCTCCTTGCCCAGCGCGGCGGAACTCGCGGCGAGGAAGGCGGGAACCTCTCCCCCGCCATGGACGGCGAGCCGCGCGCCGCTGACGTAGGACGCCAGCGGCGAGGCCAGGAACACCGCGCAGGCACCGATCTCGTCCGGCTCCGCCAACCGTCCTAACGGGACTGTCGCGCCCACCGCGGCGACCGCGTCCTCGCCGCCGTAGTGCAGCTGCGCGAGCTCGGTGCGCACCATGCCGACGTCCAGCGCGTTCACCCGGACCTTCGGCGCCCACTCGATCGCCAGTGTCGAGGTGAGGTTGTCGAGCCCGGCTTTCGCGGCGCCGTAGGACACCGTGCCCGGCGAGGGGCGGGTGCCGCTGACGCTGCTGATGTTCACGATCGAACCACCGGCTTCCTGGTGTTGCATAACGGCGTTCGCCGCCCGCGCGAGGTTCAGGGGGGCCAGCAGGTTCAACGCCACCACCTTGGCGTGGAACCGCGGCGAGGCGCTCGCCGCGTCGGCGAAGGGAGCGCCCCCGGCGTTGTTGACGAGCACGTCGAGGCGCCCGTAAGTCCGCCGCACCTCGTCGATCAGCCACTCGACGGACTCGGGCTCGCGGACGTCGCAACGCAGGAACGCCGCGCCGGGCAGCGGGTTCTCCGGTTCGGTGCGCGCGCACGTCACCACCCGGGCGCCCGCCAGGAGGAACGCGCGGGTGATCCCGGCGCCCACCCCGCGCACCCCGCCGGTGACCAGCACCACCGCGTCGTCGAGCCGAAGTTCCAGTGCCACCGGCGACCTCCCGCGTCCGCTGTACCCCGGCCGGGCACCCTGCTAACGTACCAAGCAAGTGCTAGGTTTGTAACCCGGAAGGGACCGTGACCACGGCGATGCCCATCTCGACGCACTCGCCCGAGCCCGGCATCGCCGTGGTCACGGTGGACACACCGCCGGTGAACGCGCTGACCGCGCGGGGCTGGCTCGAGCTGGCGGCCGCGCTCACCGCCGCCGGGCGCGAACCGGCGACCCACGTCGTGGTGCTGCGGGCCGAAGGGCGCGGGTTCAACGCCGGGGTCGACATCAAGGAGATCCAGCGCGACCCCGGCCACTCCGCGCTGATCGGCGCGAACACCGGCTGCGCGGCGGCCTTCTCCGCGGTCTACGACTGCGAGGTGCCGGTGATCGCCGCGGTGCAGGGGTTCTGCCTCGGCGGCGGGGTCGGCCTGGTCGGCAACGCCGACGTCGTGGTCGCGAGCGAGGACGCGCGGTTCGGGCTGCCGGAGGTCGACCGCGGCGCGCTCGGCGCGGCCACCCACCTCGCGCGGCTCGTCCCCCAGCACCTGATGCGCGCGCTCTACTACACCGCCACCACCATCGACGCGCACCAGCTGCACCACCACGGTTCGGTGTACGCCGTCGTCCCGCGCGCGGACCTGGACGAGACGGCACTCGGCGTCGCGCGCCTGATCGCGGCGAAGGACACCCGCGTGATCCGGGCGGCGAAACAGGCCATCAACGGCATCGACGTGCAGCCGGTGCACCGCAGCTACCGGTTCGAGCAGGGCTTCACCTTCGAACTGAATCTCGCGGGGGTCTCCGACGGCGCTCGCGCCGCGTTCCTGGAGGGCAAGACGTGACGGACAAACGGATGACCCCCGACGAGGTCGTCGGCGAACTGCGGGACGGGATGACGCTCGGGATCGGCGGCTGGGGCTCGCGGCGCAAGCCGATGGCACTCGTCCGGGCGATCCTGCGATCGCCGCTGAAGGACCTCACGGTGGTGTCCTACGGCGGCCCGGACGTGGGACTGCTGGCGTCGGCCGGGAAGATCCGGCGGCTTGTCTTCGGCTTCGTCACGCTGGACTCGATCCCGTTCGACCCGTGGTTCAGCCGGGTCCGCGAAGCGGGTGGGATCGAGGTGACCGAGTACGACGAAGGCGTCTTCGGCACCGGCCTTTCCGCCGCGGCACAACGACTTCCCTTCCTCCCGACCCGGGCGGGCCTCGGCTCGGACGTGCCGCGGTTCACCCCCGGCCTGCGTACGATTCGCTCGCCCTATGCCGACGGCGAGGAGCTGCTGGCGGTGCCCGCGTTGCGGCTCGACGCGGCGCTGGTGCACCTCAACCGCGCCGACGCGCGCGGCAACGCGCAGTACCTCGGCCCGGACCCGTACTTCGACGAGCTGTTCGCACTCGCCGCGGACCGTTGTTACGTGTCGGTGGAGCGGGTCGTCGAGACCGCCGAACTGACGGTGGACGCGCCGGTGCAAAGCCTGCTGCTGACCCGCGCGAGCGTGCACGGCGTCGTGGAAACCCCGCACGGCGCGCATTTCACGACCGCCGCACCGGACTACGGCCGCGACGAACGGTTCCAGCGGCACTACGTCGAAGCCGCGAAGGACCTCGACGCGTGGCCGCGGTTCGCCGACCGGTTCCTCTCCGGCGGCGAAGGCCGCTACCAGGCCGAAGTCGCGAAATTCCGGGAGTCCGCATGAGTGACGTGACGCGCGCGGAGGTCGCCGTCGTGGCCTGCGCCGAGCTGTTCCGTGGCGACGGCGAGATCGTGGTGAGCCCGATGGGGTTCGTCCCGGCGCTGGGCGCGCGCCTGGCGCGGCTGACGTTCGAGCCGGACCTCCTGCTGTCCGACGGCGAGGCGTACCTGCTCGCCAACACCACCGGCACGCCGGTGATCGAAGGCTGGCAGCCGTTCCGCAAGGTGCTCGACACCGTGGTGCCCCAAGGGAAACGGCACGTGGTGATGGGCGCGAACCAGGTCGACCGGCACGGCAACCAGAACATCTCGGCCATCGGCGACCACGCGCACCCGAAGAAGCAGCTGCTCGGCGTGCGCGGCGGGCCGGGCAACACGGCCAACCACCGCACGAGCTACTGGGTACCCCGGCACAGCAGGAGGGTCTTCGTGGAGCACGTCGACGTCGTGTCCGGCGTCGGGTTCGCCAGGGCGCGCGAGGCCGGGCTGCGCTATCACGACGTGCATCGGGTGGTGACGAATCTCGGCGTCCTGGACTTCGGCGGCGAGGACCACGCCGCCAGGCTGCTGTCGGTGCATCCGGGCGTCTCGGTCGACGAAGTCACCGACGCGACGTCGTTTCCCCTGGAGACGTCCTCGGTGGCCGAAACCCGCCTGCCGAGCGAGGAGGAACTCCGGCTGATCCGTGCGGTGCTGGATCCGAAGTCCTTGCGGGACAAGGAAGTCCCGTCGTGAAGACCGCGCTCACCGAGCTGGTGGGCGTCCGTCACCCCGTGGTGCAGACCGGGATGGGCTGGGTCGCGGGGCCGCGGCTCGTGTCGGCGACCGCCCAGGCGGGCGGGCTCGGCATCCTGGCCTCGGCGACGATGTCCTACGACGAGCTCGAAGCGGCGATCAAGGAGACCAGGAGCCGGACGACCCGGCCGTTCGGCGTGAACCTGCGGGCCGACGCCGACGACGCCCAGCGCCGGGTGGAGCTGCTCATCGCGTCCGGGGTCCGGGTCGCGTCGTTCGCGCTGGCGCCGAAGAAGGACATGATCGCGCGGCTGAAGGACAACGGGATCGTGGTGATCCCGTCGGTCGGCGCCGCGCGGCACGCGGAGAAGGTCGCGGGCTGGGGCGCGGACGCGGTGATCGTCCAGGGCGGCGAGGGCGGCGGCCACACCGGCGGCGTCGCGACGACCCTGCTGCTGCCTTCGGTGCTCGACGCGGTGGACATCCCGGTGGTCGCGGCGGGCGGTTTCTTCGACGGCCGCGGGCTGGCGGCCGCGCTGGCCTACGGCGCGGCCGGGATCGCGATGGGCACCCGGTTCCTGCTGACCAGGGAAAGCACGGTGCCCGACGCCGTCAAGCAGGCATACCTCGAGCACGGCCTCAACGGCACGGTTGTCACCCGAAAGGTGGACGGGATGCCGCATCGGGTGTTGCGGACCGACCTGGTCGACGCGCTCGAAGGGTCCGGTCGCGTCACCGGACTGGCCCGCGCGGCCGCCAACGCGGTCCGGTTCCGCAAGCTCACCGGCCTTTCGTGGGGTGCGCTGGCGCGGGAAGGACTCTCGATGAAACGTGGCGGCGAGCGGACGTGGTCGCGGCTCGTGATGGCGGCCAACACCCCGATGCTGTTGCGCGCGGGCCTCGTCGAGGGCGACACGAGAGCGGGAATACTGGCGTCGGGCCAGGTAGTCGGCCTGCTCGGCGATCTTCCCCCGGTCGAGGAGCTGATCGACGGGATCGTGGCGGACGCCGCGGCGATCCTGAACCGGTTGGGCACCGGCTGAGGCCGCGATTCGCTGTGCTTGACTGCCGTCATGATCTCGGAAAGCCGTTGCCCGGTCGTGGACGGCGAGCTGTACGTCCGCAGCGGAGGCACCGGCCCGGTCCTGCTGATGATCCCAGGCGGGATCGGCTCGGCCGACACCTACCGGACGCTGGCCACGGCGCTGGCGGCGCAGTACACCGTCGTGACCTACGACCGGCGCGGGCACTTCCGCAGCACCGACGAGACGACCGGCTCGATCTCGGTCGAGCTCCAGGCGGACGACGCGTACGCGGTCGCCAAACATCTCGGCACCGGCCCGGTGCTCACCTTCGGCACCAGCGCGGGCGCCCTGATCGGCCTCGACCTGGTGGCCCGTTACCCCGACGCCGTGTCGGTGCTGGTCGCCCACGAGCCGCCCGCGGTCCAGCTCCTGCCGGACGCGCTGGGCTGGCTCGACGCGGCCGCGGGCCAGGTCCGGCTGGCCCGCTCCGGCGACCTGATGGGCGCGTTCAAGCGGTTCACCGGCGCGATCGCCGGCGCCGCGCTGCCGGAGCTGCGCGCGGTCCGCCTGCCCAACGAGCAGGACTGGAAGATGCTGTTCGATCGGGAGATCACGGCGTTCTTCGACTACCTCCCCGACCTGCGCGCGCTGCGCAAGGCCCGAGCCGACATCATCCCGGCGGCAGGCAAAGAGAGCCGTGGCCACTACCATTACCAGCCCGCGAAGGTGCTGGCCCTGGAGCTAGGCCTCCCGTTCGCAGAGATGCCCGGCGCCCACCTGGCCCCCCAGCGCAACCCAGCCCAGTTCGCCCCAGCCCTCACCAACCTCCTAACCGCAACAGACTAACCCAGCAGCCCTGTCCTGAAGGCCGCAGTTAGGGCGTCTAACGCTGTCAAGG
Source organism: Amycolatopsis sp. H20-H5 (assembly GCF_035828755.1). Classification (NCBI taxonomy): domain Bacteria; kingdom Bacillati; phylum Actinomycetota; class Actinomycetes; order Pseudonocardiales; family Pseudonocardiaceae; genus Amycolatopsis; species Amycolatopsis sp. H20-H5. The sequence goes on from NZ_JAYMZS010000007.1 coordinate 115,449, forward strand.
TGGCCTTCAGAGACAGTCAAACCCAGCCACACAAAACCCAGCCACAACACCAACAACAAAAACCCAACCCCAGCAGTCCGCCCCAGCCACAGCGTCTCCCCGAGCCCTGCGAGGGGAGACTTCACCGCCGCGCGCCCTCTTTCAGGCCCGCCAGGGCCTCCCAACTCGCGACGGTAGGTCGCCCCCGTAAAAACAAAGCCGCACTTTCGTACATGGTCAGGGGCGACCTGGCGGCGCGAGTTTGTGAGCGCGCTGGCCAAAAAACACAGGCTTCTAACCGCACCTCAGGACTAGACCACAAGCCGCGCCTACGCAGGGCCAAGAGCGACCTGGCGGCGCGAGTTCGTGACCGCACCGGCCAAAAAACCGCACCTCAGGACCCAGCCACCAAAACCCCGTCCTGCCAAACCTCCCGAACATTCCCAGCGAGCCCCCCAAAGTCAAAAACATCCCCGTCAACAACCACCAGATCCCCCCGAAATCCCGGCGCGACCAGCCCCAGATCCTCCATCCCCAGCAACCGCGCGGCCGAGGACGTAGCAGCCTCCAGCACCTCAGCGGGCCGCATCCCGCACGCCGCCATCAGAGCCAGCTCCTCAAGGTTGGTCCCATGTGGACCGACCCCGCTATCGGTCCCCATGGCGATCCGCACCCCGGCCTCAACAGCCCGCCGCACCGAGTCGGCATGGATCTCCACGACTTCCCGTGCCTTACGCACCACCGCATCCGGCAGCCCGGCCCCCGCTTCCGCGGCCCGGATCACATTCACCGGCGCGACCAAGGTGGGCACCAGCCAAGTCCCATGCGCCAGCATCAGCTCAATGGCCTCGTCATCAAGATAGATCCCGTGCTCAATAGACCGAATCCCGGCCCGCACGGCGTTCTTGATCCCCTCAGCCCCTTGAGCATGAGCCATCACGGCCCGGCCCTGCATCCGCGCCTCGGCGACAAGCACATCCAACTCGACCGGCGTGAACTGCGAATGCCGCGGATCATCACGCGGCGACAGCACGCCCCCGGTGGTACACACTTTGAGCACATCGGCCCCGGCGCGCAACAGCGTGCGCGCGATCCGGCGCATCTCGTCGGGCCCGTCGACGACGGAATCGGGCCGCCCGGGATGCGGGACCGAGAGTGGGACGCAGTGCCCGGAGGGCAGCCAGCCGTCGCCGTGCCCGCCGGTGGGGCTGATCAGGCCGATGGAGATCTGCAGTCGCGGGCCCGCGATCAGGCCGTCTTCCACGGCCTGTTTGATGCCGAGGTCCGCGCCGCCCGCGTCCCGCACGGTGGTGATGCCCAGTGCGAGTGTCTTTTCCAGGTTCCGCGCCGCTTGGTAGAACTGGTAGGAGAACGGCCGCTGGACGCGGGTCAGGATGCTCAGTTCGGTCACCGTGACGTGGACGTGGCAGTCGAACAGCCCGGGGAGCAGCGTCGCGCCGGTGCAGTCGATCACCTGGTCGCCGTCGAGGCCGGTCCCGACCTCGGCGATCAGGCCGTTCTCGAGGACGACGTCGGCGAGGGCGGGCTCGCTGCCGGAGCCGTCGAACAGCTTGCCACCGCTGAACACCGTGCGCGTCATACCAGTTCTCCTGTCTTCTCCGGAACCTCCGCGCGCCGGGTCGCGAAGGCGACCAGGAGGAGCACGACCACGTTGACGCCGAGCCCGACCAGGCCCGCGTTGAAGTTCCCGGCGAGATGAGTGTCCACAAAGGTCAGCCACAGCACGACGACCTCGCCAGAGACGAGCCCGGCCAGCACCGGCACCTTCCCCACCGGCACCCGGCGCAGGAAGCCCAGCGCGTTGGCGGGCGCCAGTTGCACCGAACCGGAGAAGGTGAGCAGGAGCAGGTTGGCCAGCAGGTCGGGGCGGAAGATGCCGAGCACCAGCGCGAGCGCACTGGCGATGACGACCGTGCCGTGGTTGATCCAGAACTGCCTGCGTTCGCTGCGCACGCGGACGATGTTGCGCGCGACGAGCGAGGAGATCCCGATCAGGATGCCCGCCGCGGGCACCATCGCGGTGGCGATGGCGGCGACGACCACCAGCCCGGTCGCCCAGGGCGGCAGCACGTCCTTGCTCAGGCTCAGCAGCACCCCGTTGGAGTTGGCGGTCTTCGGCACCACCAGTATCGCCGCGAAGCCGACGATCATCGGCAGCATCAGGCACAGCTCGTACACCGGCATCCAGGTGTAGTTGCGGCGCAGCACCTTCGGGTCACGCGCGGACATCAGCGCGGGCCAGGAGTGCGGCAGGGTCATCAGCCCGACGCCGATCGCGCTGACCAGCATGCTGGTGATGAACCAGACGTGGTCGTTGGCCCCGGCGTGGATGATCAGCTTGTCCGGGTGCAGCTGCTCGATCTTGTGGAACACCGCGGAGATCCCGCCCGCGAAGTGCGTCGGGATGGCCACGATCAGCACCACCAGCACGACGAGCATGATCGCGTCCTTGAAGTACGACGTCGTCGCGACGCCGCGCAAACCGGCCCACAGCACGAAAGCGACCACCAGCGCGCAGCCGATGACCATGCTCAACGTGCCGGAGGCCGCGTCGCCGGTGACCAGTTTGACGATCAGGCCGAGGCCGGTGATCTGCAGCTGCAGGTATGGCAGCACGAACAGCACCCCGAGCACGGCGGACAGCGTGCCGAGGGCCTTGCTGCCGAAGCGGTCCTGCAGGAAGTCGCCCTGGGTCAGGTAGCCGCGTTCCTTGCCGAGCGTCCACAGGCGTTTCGCGAGGAAGAACAGCACGATGTAGCCGATCGGCACGTACGGCAGCGCGTACATCGCCGCGACGCCGCCGCTGAAGGCGAGCCCGGCCATGCCGAGGAAGGTGAAGGTGGTGAACACCTCCCCGGCCTGCAGGAACCACATGGTGAGTGCGCCGAACTTGCGCCCGCCGACGGTCCATTCGGCGAGATCCGCGGCCGGTTTGCGCCGCCCGACGAAGCCGAGCACGCCGATCAGCACGATGCCCGCGAAGGTGAACACGACGATGGTGGTCATTCGCTCTCCTCCCCCCTGGCCATGAGCCGCTCGCTGAGCAGCAGTGCCGGGGTGAACATGAGGCACCAGAACCCGCCCCAGACGAGCATCCGGGGCAGCCCGAGCCACAGGCCGGTGGTGTTGACGAAGGGCAGGAACGGCATGAGCACGAGGGCGAGCGCCGGGAGCATCGGCGGCAGGTGATGGCTGCGCACGGTTTCCCCCTCAGCCCAGCGCCGCGAGTTGCCGGGTGGCCAGTTCGGCGAGCAGCGCGGCGCCGTCGGCGAGCACACCGTCGTCGAACGACGCGAGCGGGGAATGGTTGCCCGCCGTGGACTTCGGGTCCGCCGCGGTGCTCGCGCCGAGGAACACGAACGCGCCGGGCACCCGCGCGAGCACGCGGGAGAAGTCCTCGGAGCCGGTCATCGGGTTGGGCAGTTCCTCGAAGCGGTGTTCGCCGAAGACCTCCCGGACGGTGTCGGCGACGAACTCGTGCCCGGACTGGTGGTTGACCGTCACCGGGTATTCGGCCGCGCAGGCGACCTCGAGGTCGAGCCCGTGCGCGGCGGCGATGCCCCGGCAGATCCGGACCGACTGTTCCCGCACCCGATCCCTGGCCTCCGGCAAGAACGAGCGCACGGTGGCTTCGAACGTCGCGTCGTCGGGGATGATGTTGTGGCGGGTGCCCGCGTGGAACGTCCCGACCGTGACCACGACCGGGTCGAAGACGTCGAAGCCGCGGGTGACCATCGTCTGCAGCGCGGTGACCATTTCGCAGGCAGCGGGGATCGGGTCGAGCGACTCCGACGGCCGCGAGCCGTGCCCACCGGCGCCGATCACCCGCACGCTCAACCGCTCCGAAGCGGCCATCAGCGGTCCCGGCCGGGAGACGAACAGGCCGTTCTCGAAGGTCGAAGACGTCACGTGCAGGCCGTACGCCGCGTCGATCGGGCGCCCGGCGGCTTCGAGGACGCCTTCCTCGATCATGTGGCCCGCGCCGTCGTAACCCTCTTCGCCGGGTTGGAACATGAACACGACGTCGCCCGCGAGCTCCTCCCGCCGGGCCGACAGCAGGCGGGCCGCGCCGACGAGGCCCGCGGTGTGCAGGTCGTGGCCGCAGGCGTGCATGGCGCCGTCGATCCGGGAGGTGAACTCGGCCCCGGTCCGCTCGGTGACCGGCAGGGCGTCCATGTCGCCACGCAGCAGCACGACACCGCCGGGCTTGCCCCCGCGGAGCACGCCGACGACGGAGGACAGTTCCTCGCCGGCACTGAGTTCCAGCGGCAGCCCGTCGAGGGCTTCGAGCACCTTCTCCTGCGTGCGCGGCAGGTAGAGGCCGATCTCCGGGGTCTGGTGCAGGTCGCGGCGGACGGCGACCAGCTCGTCGTGCAGGGCGGCGGCGTCGGAGCGCAGGCTCATCGGTCTCCCTCGCAGGATCATCGACATATGCTGATTCGAGAATGATGCGAGTATCGAACGCCAGGAGCCTCAGTTTGCCAGGAATCCGCCATTCGCCGGCCCTCCAGACGAGGAATCCACCATGCTGAGCGAGAACGACCTCAAACTGGTCGAAGCCCTCCAGGTGAGCCCCCGGGCGCCGTGGTCGGTGGTCGGGCAGACCCTGGGCGTCGGCGCGGTCACCGCGGCCCGCCACTGGGAGACGCTGGTGGAGCGCGGCGACGCCTGGATGACGGCGTATCCGGGCGGCGGGCCGAGCTCCCAGATGGCGCTCGTCTTCGTCGAGATCGACTGCGGGCCCGGCGAGCTGCTGCGCGTCGCGCACGCCCTCGCCGACGACGTCCACGTGGCGACCGTCGAGTACGTGGCCGGCCATTGCGACCTGCTGGTCCACGTGGTCGCGCCGACGTTGCGCGAGGTCTCGGACTACGTGCTGCACCGGCTTTCCGCGCTGCCCGGCGTGGTCGCGACACGGACGGTCGTCTCGCCCCGGTTGTTCACCGAGGGCAGCCGCTGGCGCGTCCGCGCCATCACCCCCGGCCAGCGCGAGGCCCTGGCGCCGAGGCCCCCGCGAAGCCACGGAGCCGTGAAGTTCGGGGAGCCGGACCGCGCGCTCATGCTCGCGCTGGGCGAGGACGGCCGGGCGTCCGCGGCGGCGCTCGCGCTGCGGCTCGGCGTCGGCGCCAGTACCGTCCGCCGTCGCCTCGACGGCCTGCTCGACAGCGGCTACCTGCGCCTGCGCTGCGAAATCGCCCGCTCGCTGTCACCAGCGCCGGTGACCGCGATGCTCTGGCTGCGGGTGCCGCCGGACAAACTGGAGACGACCGCGCGGTCGCTGGCGATGCTGACCGAGGTCCGCATGTGCGCGGCGATCAGCGGTTCGGCCAACCTGATGCTGGTGGTCTGGCTGAGCTCGCAGCACGAGACGGTCACCCTGGAGAGCGCGCTGGCGGGCAAACTGCCTTGGCTGGAGATCGTCGACCGGGCCGTGACGCTGCGCGGCATCAAGCTGATGGGCCGCCTGCTCGACGAAACCGGCCGTTCGCGCGGCCGGGTTCCGCTCGACTTCTGGGCGCCCGTCCCGGCCTGAGCGAGAGACCCGGCCGCCCTGGGCGAATCGTCAGTCCCTCGCGCGATCGGACCCCCTGCGGCCGACCCCGCGCACAGCGGCCAGGTCTCTCGGGCCCCAGTTTGCGCGACCGGCAATGCACGTGCAACTGCACGTGCCTCGTTCACCCGGAAGTGTGACCCGATGTTCAGGTTCGCTGTCAGAATCCACTTGTCAGAGGCGCTCGAGGACGGTGACGTTCGCGGTGCCGCCGCCCTCGCACATGGTCTGCAGGCCGTACCGCCCGCCACGACGCTCCAGCTCGTGCAGCAGGGTCGCGAACAGTTTGGTGCCGGTCGCGCCGATGGGGTGCCCGAGCGCGATGCCGCCGCCGTTGACGTTGACCCGTCCGGGGTCGGCGCCGGTCTCCTCGAGCCAGGCGAGCACGACGCTGGCGAAGGCCTCGTTGACCTCGAACAGGTCGATGTCGCCGATGGCGAGACCAGTCCTGCGCAGCGCGTGCGCGGTCGCCGGGATCGGGCCGGTCAGCATCCACACCGGATCCGCCGCCCGCACCGACAGGTGGTGGATCCGCGCGCGCGGCGTGAGCCCGTGCGTGCGCACGAAGTCCTCGGACGCGATGAGCGTGGCGCTGGCACCGTCTGAAAGCTGGCTCGCGACCGCGGCCGTGATCCGCGAACCCTCGCTGAGCGGCTTCAGCCCGGCCATCCGCTCGAGACTGGTGTCGCGCCGGGGGCCTTCGTCGTGCCGGACGCCGTCGAACGGGACGATCTCGGCGTCGAACCGGCCCTCGTCGATCGCCGCGGCCGCCCGCCGATGGCTGCGCAGCGCGTACGCCTCCATCGCCTCCCGGCTCAGGTCCCAGTGCTCGGCGATCATGTCCGCGCTGCGGAACTGCGAGATCTCGACGTCGCCGTAGCGGTCTTGCCAGCCCTTCGAACCGGAGAAGGGATCGGCGAAGCCGTACTCGCGCCCGGCCAGCATCGCCGCGCTGATCGGGATGGCACTCATGTTCTGCACCCCGCCCGCGAGCACCAGGTCCATCGTGCCGCTGAGCACCGCCTGCGCGGCGAAGTGGACGGCCTGCTGGCTCGACCCGCACTGCCGGTCGATGGTCACGCCCGGCACGTGGTGCGGGAACCCGGCGGCGAGCCAGGCCGTGCGCGCGATGTTGCCGGACTGCGGCCCCAGCGTGTCCGTGCAGCCCAGGATCACGTCGTCCACCAGCGCGGGATCGACCCCGGCCCGCTCGACGACCGCGCGGATCACGTGCGCGCCAAGCTCAGCCGGGTGGACGCCGCTCAGTGCGCCGCCGCGACGGCCGACGGGCGTGCGCAGTGCGTCCAGGACGTAGGCCTCAGCCACGCTTCCTCCTCTTCGTCGCGATGCCGTCGAGCAGGATCCCGAGGTACTGCTGCGCGACGTCGTCCGCGCTCAGCGCGCCTTCGGGGTTGTACCAGCGGACCGCGACCCACACCGTGTCCCGGATGAACCGGTAGACCAGCTCGACGTCGAGGTCCTCGCGGAACACCCCGGCCGTGACGCCGTCGGTCAGGATCCCGTTCCACAGCTTGCGGAACTCGGCGTTGCGGTCGTTGAGATAGGCGAAGCGCGGCAGCTGCATGAGGTGCTTGGCCTCGCTCTGGTAGATCGCCACCTCGGCCGGCCGCCGGTGGATCGACTCGAAGGACGCGACGACGACGGCTTCGAGGGTCTCGCGCGGCCCCTTGCCCTGCCCCACGATCTCGGCGTACGCCCCGAACAGCTCGTCGAGGAAGCCGGTCAGGATCTCGTCCGCCATCGACTCCTTCGAGTCGAAGTGGTGGTAGAGACTGCCCGACAGGATCCCGGCGGCGTCCGCGATGTCCCGTACCGTCGTGGCCACGTAACCACGTTCGGCGAACAGCTTCGCCGCCAGCGCCAAGAGCTCGGCGCGCCGGGATCCGGGGGTGCTCTTCACTGTTACCTCACGCATGCTGGGAACTCACGGACACGACTTCGCCGGTCAGGTACGAGGCGTACTCGCTGGCGAGGAACACCATCACATTCGCCACCTCCCATGGCTCCGCCGCCCTCCCGGAAACCTCCCGCGCGGTCAGTTCGGCGAGCAGCTCCTCGCTGGTGACCTTGGTCAGGAAGGGATGCATCGCCAGACTCGGGGCGACGGCGTTGACGCGGATCCCGTACGGCGCGACGTCCACGGCGGCGCAGCGTGTCAACGCCATCACCCCGGCCTTGGCCGCCGCGTAGTGCGCCTGCTCGGCCTGCGCCCGCCAGCCGATCACCGACGCGTTGTTGACGATCGCGCCGCCACCGCCCTGCGCGATGAACCGCCTGATCGCCGCGCGTGTGGCCCGGAACGTGCCGTTCAGGGTCACGTCCAGCACCCGGGACCACTCGTCGTCGGTCATGTCCACAATGGACTTCGAGCCGCCGAGCCCGGCGTTGTTCACCAGGACGTCGATCCGGCCGAAATGCGCGGCCGCGCCGTCGATCAGGGCCTGGACCTGCTCCTCGTTCGTGACGTCACAAGCGATCGCGTGGACCTCGCCGAACTCCGCGAGCTCGACGGCCTTTTCGCCGAGCCGCCGCTCGTGCCAGTCACTGAGCACGACGTGCGCGCCTTCCTCCAGCGCGCGGCGCGCGACGGCAGAGCCGATGCCGGTGCCCGCGGCCGCCGTCACGACGACCACCTTGTCCCGCAACAGGTTCGAGCCCTCGGGGTACTTCGGCACAGCGATCACGGACGGGCCTCCCTTGGCAGTCCGAGCACGCGCTCGGCGATGATGTTCCGCTGGATCTCGTTCGAGCCGCCGTAGATCGTGTCGGCCCGGCTGAACAGGTAGAGCCGCTGCCACTCGTCCAGGCCGCCCTCGGTGACCAACCCCACGGCGCCGCGCACGAGCATCGCCAGCTCGCCGAGCGAGCGGTGCCAGTTCGCCCAGACCAGTTTGGACACTTCGGCGACACCGGGCGCCGGGTCACCCAGCGTGCGGATCGCGTGTGCCCGCATGACTTCCAGGCCCACCCACGCGCGGTCGATCCGTTCGGCCACCAGGGGGTCGTCACAGCTCGCGGCCAGCTCCGTGAGCGTTTCGAGCTCACGCCGGAACCCGACCTGCTGGCCGAGCGTCGCGACACCACGTTCGAAGGCCAGCGTGCCCATCGCGACACGCCAGCCGTCACCGGGCTCGCCCACCACGAGGTCCCGCGCGGTGCGGGCCCCGTCGAAGAAGACCTCGTTGAACTCCGAGGTGCCGGTGAGCTGGCGGATCGGGCGCACCTCGATCCCCGGCTGGTCCATCGGCACCAGCAGACAGGAAAGCCCGTGGTGACGCCGGGAACCCGGCTCGGTGCGCGCGAGCACGAAACACCACCCGGCGACGTGGGCCAGCGAGGTCCACACCTTTTGCCCGCGCAGCACCCAGTCGTCCCCCTCCAGGGTGGCCGTGGTGGCCACCGCCGCGAGGTCCGAACCGGCGCCGGGTTCGGAGTATCCTTGACACCACAGGTCTTCGACGGCGGCGATGCCCGGCAGGAACCGGCGCTGCTGCTCCGGTGTGCCGAACGCGATCAGCGTGGGGCCGAGCAGCTCCTGCCCGAGGTGACTCACCTTGGCCGGGGCGTCCGCCCGCGCGTACTCCTCGTGGAAGACGACCTGCTCGGTGAGCGTCGCGCCGCGGCCACCGTGCTCGACCGGCCAGCCGACGCACGCCCAGCCCGCGGCGGCGAGGTGCCGTTCCCAGGCCAGGCGTTCGCCAAAGGCCTCGTGCTCACGCCCCGGCCCGCCCAGACCTCTCAGCGAGGCGAACTCGCCGCTGAGGTTTTCGGCCAGCCAGGAGCGAATCCGGGCCCGGAAGTCCGCCACGGTTCCTCCTCTAGCCAACTCGCGCACTGCTGCGTACGCTACCCTACCAAGCACTTGCTAGGGAGACTTCATGGACGAAGTGACCATCCCGGCGGCGCTCGATCACGCGGCGGACCGGTTCGGCGCGCGGGAGGCGCTGGTCGACGGGCCGCTCCGGCTCACCTACGCGGAACTGGCCCGGCGCGTCCGCCAATGCGCCCGTTACTTCGACGCCCATGGCGTCCGGCGGGGCGACCGGGTCGCGCTCTGCTCCCCCAACACCTGGCACTGGGTCATCGCGGCGCTCGGCGCGCTGTACACCGGGGCCACCCTCGTGCCGGTCAACACCCGTTTCACCGCAAGGGAAACTCGGGACGTCCTGACCAGGGCGAACGTCTCCGCACTGGTGATCACCGGCCGGTTCCTCGGCTCCGACCGGCTCGCGGACCTCGGCGACGACCTGCCGCCCGCCCTTCTGCGCATCCCGGTGGAAGGCACCGACGAACCCCGGGAGGGCGTCACCGAGTGGGCCGGCCTCGCGCGGTTCGAGCCGGAGTTCACCAGTCCCGCCGAGCCCGGCGACGTCAGCGACATCCTGTTCACCTCGGGGACCACCGGCCGCGGCAAGGGCGCGATGAGCAACCACCGGCAGGCGCTCGGGGTCGCCGCGGCCTGGGCCGCCTGCGGCGAACTGACCGAGCAGGACCGCTACCTGGTGATCAACCCGTTCTTCCACAGTTTCGGGTACAAGGCGGGCATTCTCGCGGCCATCCTGCGCGGCGCGACCCTGCTGCCGCAGGTCACCTTCGCCGTCCGGGACACGCTGGCGCTGATCGAGGCCGAGCGGATCACCGTGCTGCCCGGCGCGCCGACGATCTACCAGGTCCTGCTCGACGCCCCCGAACGGCGGGCCCACGACCTGTCCAGTCTGCGGCTCGCGGTCACCGGCGCGGCGAACGTCCCGGTGGCGCTCGTCGAGCGGATGCAGCGGGAGCTGAGTTTCGACACCGTGCTCACCGCGTACGGGCTCACCGAGGCGGTGGTCGCGACCATGTGCCGCCCGGACGACGACGCCAAAACGGTCGCGCACACCTGCGGCCGCCCGGCCGCCGGGTTCGAGGTCCGGCTCGGCGACCTCGGCGAGGTGCTGCTGCGCGGGCCGAACGTGATGCTCGGCTACCTCGACGATCCCGAGGCCACCGCACGGGCGATCGACGCCGACGGCTGGCTGCACACCGGCGACGTCGGCGTGCTGACCGCGCGCGGGCACCTGCGCATCACCGACAGGATCAAGGACATGTACGTCTGCGGCGGGTTCAACGTCTACCCGGCCGAGGTCGAGCAGGCGCTCGGCTGGCTCGACGGCGTCGCCGAGTCGGCGGTGGTCGGCGTGCCGGACAAGCTGCTCGGCGAGGTGGGCAAGGCGTATGTCCGGCCACGGCCGGGCGTCACACTGTCCACAGAGGACGTGCTGGCGCATTGCAAGAAGAACCTGGCCAACTACAAACAGCCCCGGCAGGTGGAGTTCCGCGGGGAACTGCCGCGCAACGCGTCCGGGAAAGTCCTCAAACGGGTGTTGCGGGAGGAGAACAGATGACCGTGGCCTACGAGCGGCGGGGGCCGGTCGCGCTGGTGAGCATGAACCGCCCCGAGTACCGCAACGCGCAGAACTCCGCCATGACCTACGCGCTCGACGAGGCGTTCACCCGCGCCGTCGAGGACGACGAGGTCAAGGTGATCGTGCTGGCGGGCAAGGGAAAGCACTTCTCGGCCGGGCACGACATCGGCAGCCCCGGGCGCGACGCCGACGTCTCGTTCGAGCGCAAGGCCGTCCTGTGGTGGGACCACGTGGGCGCGCCGGGCGGTGACCAGCGGTTCGCCCGCGAGTCGGAGGTTTATCTCGGCATGTGCCGCCGGTGGCGGGAGATCCCGAAACCGACCATCGCGAGTGTGCAGGGCGCGTGCATCGCGGGCGCGCTGATGCTGGCCTGGGTGTGCGATCTCATCGTCGCCTCCGAGGACGCGTTCTTCGCCGATCCCGTGGTGCGCATGGGAATCCCGGGCGTCGAGTACTTCGCCCACCCCTGGGTTCTCGGGCCGCGCGCGGCCAAGGAGGTCCTCTTCACCGGTGAGCGGTTCAGCGCCCAGCAGGCCAAGGAGTGGGGCATGCTGAACCGCGTCGTCCCACGGGCGGATCTCGAGACCGAGACGTTCGCGCTGGCCGGGAAGATCGCCGAGATGCCCCGGCTCGGCCTCGCGCTGGCGAAGAAGGCCGTGAACCAGGCGGAGGACCTGATGGGCCTGCGGTCCGGAATGGACTCGGTGTTCGGGCTGCACCATTTCGCCCACGCGCACAACGCCGAGGTCTCCGGCGGCGACTCCCTCGGCGGGCAGGACGCGCGCTCGATGCGTGACGCGAACAGGAAGCCCTGATGGACCTGGAGCTCGACGAGCACGCGGTCGCCTTCCGTGACGAAGCCCGTGCCTGGCTCGCGCGGAACGTCCCGCGCGAGCCGCTGGCTTCCTTCGACACCGCCGAGGGTTTCGAGCAGCACCGCGGCTGGGAGCGGAAGCTCGCCGACGCGCGCTGGTCCGCCGTGTCCTGGCCGCGGGAGTTCGGCGGCCGCGCGGCCAGGCTGCTGGAATGGGTGCTGTTCGAGGAGGAGTACTACGCGTCGGGCGCGCCCGGACGGGTGAACCAGAACGGGATCTTCATGCTCGCCCCCACCCTGTTCTCCCATGGCACCGAAGAACAACTGCGCCGGATCCTGCCCGCGATGGGCCGCTCCGACCAGGTCTGGGCGCAGGCCTGGTCCGAACCCGAGGCGGGCAGCGACATCGCGGCGTTGCGCAGCAGCGCGACGCGCACCGACGGCGGCTGGGTACTCAACGGCCAGAAGACCTGGAGTTCGCGCGCCGCGTTCGCCGACCGCGCGTTCGGCCTGTTCCGCAGCGACGCCTCGAGCACCCGGCACCACGGGCTCACCTACCTGATGCTGGACCTGCGCGCCGGCGGCGTCCGCGTCCGGCCGATAGCACAGCTCGACGGCGAGCCCGGGTTCGCGGAGATCTTCCTCGACGACGTCTTCGTGCCTGACGAGGACGTCATCGGCGAGCCGGGGCAGGGCTGGCGGGTGGCGATGACCACGGCGAACAACGAGCGCGGCCTGTCGCTGCGCAGCCCGGGCCGGTTCCTCGCCGCCGCGGACCGGCTCGTCGCGCTCTGGTCGTCGGCGGGGAGCCCGGCGTCGCTCGCGGACCGGGTCGCCGACGCCTGGATCGGCGCGCGGGCCTACCAGCTGCACACCTTCGACACGGTCACCCGTGGCGCCTTGCCGGGCCCGGAATCGAGTGTCACCAAGCTGTTCTGGTCACAGCTCGACGTCTCACTGCACGAGACGGCGCTCGAGCTGCTCGGCCCGGAGTCGGAGCTGCGGGGGCGCTGGGCCGACGGCTGGCTGTTCTCGCTGGCCGGGCCGATCTACGGCGGGACCGACCAGATCCAGCGCACGATCGTCGCCGAACGGCTGCTCGGCCTGCCGAAAGGGGCCCGATGAGATTCGCGCTGTCGGCGCAGCAGCAGCAGTTCTCGGCGAGTCTCGGCGATCTACTGTCCACTCTGGACACAGCAGGCGCGAACCGGGCCTGGGGCGCCGGAGATCCCGGACCCGGACTCAAGATCTGGCGGCGGCTGGCCGAGCTCGGCGTGACAGCGCTGGTCGTCCCGGAAACCCACGACGGGCTGGGCGCCGGGCCGGTCGACCTCGTCGTCGCGTTCGAGCAGCTGGGCCGCCACTGCGTGCCCGGCCCGTGGACCGACACCGTCGCCGTCCTGCCGTCACTGCTGGACGACGAGCTGCTGGCCTCGGTGGCGACCGGCGAGACGCTGGCGTCACTCACCTTCGCCCCGCACGTCCCGTACGCACTCGACGCCGACGTGGCCGATGTCCGGATCGCGGTGGACGGGGATCGTCTGCGCACTTTCGGTCCCGGCCGCTGTCTGTCCTCTGTGGATGCGTCACGGCGGCTGTTCGAAGTCACCCCGGGCGACAAGCTGGGCCCCGCGCTCGACGTCGGCCGAGCAGGCGAACTGGGCACCCTCGCCACCGCCGCCCAGCTGCTGGGAGCCGGGCGCTGGCTGCTCGAAACCTCGGTCGCCTACGCCGGGCACCGACGTCAGTACGGCCGTGAGATCGGCGGATACCAGGCTGTCAAGCATCTGCTCGCCGACGCCGCGACCGGCCTGGAACTGGCCGCGCCACTGGTGTTCGGCGCGGCCGTGACCCTCGATCCCCGCGACGTCTCGGCGGCGAAGGTCGCGGCGGGCGAGGCCGCACACCGCGCGGCGCGGACCGGCCTGCAGGTGCACGGCGCGATCGGCTACACCGCCGAACATCCGCTCGGCCTGCGGCTGACCAGGGTGCGGGCGCTGGTCGCGGCTTGGGGCACGCACCGCTTTCACCGCGACCGGATCTTGGCGGCGCGATGACCTTCACCACGGAACAGGACGCGCTGCGCGACAGCGTCCGCACGTTACTCACCCGCGAAACCGAGCCGTGGAAAGCGTTGTGCGAACAGGTCGGCGTGGCCGGGCTGACGATTCCCGAGTGGCACGGCGGGTCGGGCGCGGGCACGGCGGAGCCGCAGATCGTCGCCGAGGAACTGGGCCGGGTGCTGTCGGACGCGCCTTTCCTCGGCACGGCCCTGGCCACCCGCGCGGTCCTCGCCACCGGAGACGACCACCTGCCGCCCCGGCTGGCCAAGGGCGCGGTCGCCGCTCTGGCGTGGACCGGTCAGGAGGGCCGCTGGTCACCGGACACCGTCGCCTGCGTGACTGACGGGTCCACTGTGGACGGCGTCGCGCACTACGTCCTGGACGGGGCCACGGCGGAGATCCTGCTCGTGGTGGCGGACACCGGTGACGGCCTCGCGCTGTTCGAAGCCGAGCCCGGCGCGGCGTGCCGGGTCCAGACCCCCACGCTGGACGAGACCCGGCACCTCGCGCGTGTCGCCTTCGACCGCACACCCGCGCGGCCGCTGGGCCCGATCGACCTCGGCCCGGTCCGCGACTTCGCCTGCGCCCTGCTGGCGGCGGAACAGGCGGGCGCGGCGGCACGCGCGCTCGAAATCACCGTCGAGTACACCAAGCAGCGCCACCAGTTCGGCAGGCCCATCGGGGGTTTCCAGGCACTCAAGCACCGGATGGCCGACCTGTACGTCCTGGTCGAGACCGCGCGTTCCGCGGCCTACGCGGCGCCGACGTCGAGCCGCTTGGCGGCCGTGGCCAAGGCACACTGCGCCGAGACGCTGTCGGCGGTCGCCGCCGAGATGATCCAGCTGCACGGCGGCATCGGGATCACCTGGGAACACCCCGCACACCGCTACTTCAAACGCGCGCACGCGACATCCCACCTCTTCGGCCCGGTCCACAGCCACCTCGCACGAGCCCGCCCCTGACCCTCGCCACCCCGTCCACCAGTGCCCCTGAAGGCCACCTTCACCGCGTTTTACGCCGTGAAGGTGGCCTTCAGGGGCACTGGAAACGACCACCGCGTCGGGGGTGGGGCCAGCCCCCGTGGCGGCCCTCGGGCCCACCGGCTTCTCCCAGGTCAGGGCACACAGCAGGCTGGGCGGGTGACCACAGAGAACCTCACACAGCGCACCAGCAGCGACTTCGCGCAGCTGTCCCGTCGCGTCGCCGACGCCGGGCTCCTCGCGCGGCGCCCCGGGTACTACGCCTTCCGGATCGCGCTGGTCGCGACCCTGTTCACCGGAGGCTGGGTCGCGCTGTTCGCGCTCGGTGACTCCTGGTGGGCGCTGGCGGTGGCCGTGTTCCAGGCGGTGATGTTCGGCCAGATCGCCCTGCTGTCCCACGACCTCGCGCACCGCCAGGTGTTCCGCACGCGGCGGCCCAGCGAGATCGCCGGGTGGATCTCGGGCAACCTCTGCGTCGGCATGAGCTACGGCTGGTGGATGGACAAGCACACCCGCCACCACGCCAACCCGAACCACGAGGAGCTCGATCCGGACGTCGACCCCGACATCCTCGTGTGGTCGAAGGACCAGGCCCGCGCCAGCCGCGGCCTGCCCCGGTTCGTCGGCCGCTACCAGGCGTTCCTCTTCTTCCCGCTGCTCACGCTCGAAGGCCTCAACCTGCACCTGTCCGGCATCCGCGCGGTGCTCAAGCCGACGCTGAAGCACCGGGGCCTGGAGGCGGCGCTGCTGCTGGCCCACTTCGCGCTCTACCTGTCCGCGCTGTTCGTGGTCCTCTCCCCCGGCAAGGCGCTGGTCTTCTTCGCCGTCCACCAAGGACTGTGGGGCATCTACATGGGATCGATCTTCGCGCCCAACCACAAGGGGATGCCGCTGCTGACCGGGAAGCCCGAGCTGGACTTCCTCCGCAAGCAGGTACTGACCTCACGCAACGTCGAGGGCAGCCACGTAGTGGACGTCGCGCTGGGCGGGCTGAACTACCAGGTCGAGCACCATCTGTTCCCCAGCATGCCGAGCCCGCACCTGCGCCGGGCACAGCCGATCGTCGAGGACTACTGCGCCGAGCTGGGCATTCCCTACCTCAAAACCGGGCTGATCGACTCCTACGCCCAGGCACTGCGGAGCCTCCACGAAGCTGGGGAACCTCTCAGGAAAGCCTCGTAGACTCGGCTCATGAGCAAGAAGACGATCGCGGCCTGCCTGGGACTCGCCGGGCTGGCCTGGGTGTTCCGCGACTTCCCGGCCCAGTTCGGGGCGAAGGCCGCCGGTGCGCGGGCCGAGCGGATGCGGAACTCACCACAGTTCGCCGACGGTCTCTTCCACAACGCCGCGACCACCCGCGCCACGCCGGACCGGGGCTCCTTCGGGGACCTCGCCCGGGAGTTCCTCTTCGACGAGAACCGCGGGCTGCGGCGCCCAGGCGGCGAGATCCCGCTGGTCAGGACCACGCCGCGACCGGCGGGCGACGGGCTCCACCTGACATGGTTCGGGCACGCGTCGACGCTGGTCGAGATCGACGGCGCCCGCGTGCTGCTCGACCCGGTCTGGAGCGACCGGGTGTCCCCGGCCACGTTCGCCGGGCCGAAACGGCTGCACGAGCCGCCGGTCTCCCTCGACGCGCTCGGCCGGATCGACGCGATCGTGATCTCGCACGACCACTACGACCACCTCGACATGCCGACCGTGCGGCGCCTGCTGGAGACGCAGTCCGCGCCGTTCCTGGTGCCGCTGGGCGTCGGGGCGCACCTGGAGCGCTGGCAGGTCCCACCGGATCGCATCATCGAGCTCGACTGGGCCGAGGAAGCCGAGGTCGCGGGCATCCGGTTCATCGCCACCCCCGCCCAGCACTTCTCCGGCCGCGGGCTGTCCAACGACAGCACACTCTGGGCGTCCTGGGTACTCGCCGGAGCTGCCCACCGCGTGTTCTACACCGGCGACTCGGGCTACTTCGACGGCTTCGCCGCGATCGGCGAAGAGCACGGCCCATTCGACGCGGCACTGATCCAGATCGGCGCGTACGCCCCGCAGTGGCCCGACATCCACATGACCCCGGAGGAAGGCGTCGCGACCTGCCTCGACGTCCAGGCCCGACTGCTCGTCCCGGTGCACTGGGCCACGTTCACCCTGGCCCTGCACCCGTGGACCGAACCGGTGGACCGGGTCTGGCGCGAGGCGAAAGCCCACGACGTCACCCTCGCGATCCCCCGGCCCGGCGAACGAATCGACGCCGCGGAACCACCCGCGGTCGACGGCTGGTGGCAGGCACTGGCATGAAACTGAAACTCGACCTGCACGACATCTACAACCACGGCGGCGAGATCGACAAAGCGCTGCGAGACATCATCGACGAGGCCGTGGCGAAGAAGGCGCCGCTGGTGGAGATCATCCCCGGTAAGGGTTCTGGTCAGCTGAAGAAACACGTGCTGCGGTTCCTGGACCGGAAGGACATCAAGGCGCTCTACCACCGGGTCGAGAAGGACTCTGACAACTTCGGGCGAGTCTTCGTGCACTTTCGGTGGAAATGAGTGGGCGGGTTTTTTGGTTTAGTCCTGAGGTGCGGCTAGAAGCCTGTGTTTTTTGGCCAGCGCGCTCACAAACTCGCGCCGCCAGGTCGCCCCTGACTTCCAGCGTAAGTGCGGCTTTTGCTTGTAGGGGGGCGACCTACCGTCGCGAGTTGGGGCGGCCTGGCGGCCGCGAAAGAGGGCGCGCGGCGGTGAAGTCTCCACTCGCAGAGCTCGCGGAGACGCTGTGGTCCCGGACCACGCGGGGGTTGGGTTTTGGTGGTGCGTGTCGGGGGCGAGACTGGATGAACCGGTGACACGCGTGGCTGAGTCTGGGCGGTTCCGCGCACTGTGAAGTCTTGGGGTCCGAGGCCAGACGTGGCCAAGTCTTGACGGCCGGTGACTGGCGTGGCTGGGTCTGGGCGGTTCCGCACACCGGGAAGTCTTGGGGTCCGAGGCCAGGCGTGGCTGAGTCTTGGCGGCCGGTGAGTGGTGTGGCTGGGTCTGGGCGGTTTTGCACAGCGTGAAGGCTTGGTGGTGGGGGTTATGGACGGAGTTTTTGGGGTGTTTTTTTGTCTTAAACGGTCCGTTTATGGTGCGCTCTCGCTGAGGGTGGGCGTGGGGTGGTCGGTTTTGTTATTCTTGGGGGTGACGGAGCGGAAGCCGCCGGGGGTCAGCTTTGAGACGTGGATCGACAAGCAGGTTCGCGAGGCTACCGAGCGTGGGGAAATGGATGACCTTCCTGGGGCTGGGAAACCGCTGTCCGGGCTGGGTGGTCCGCAGGATGAGCAGTGGTGGCTGAAGCAGTATCTCGCTCGCGAGGGGTTGTCGGGCGATGGGCTTCTGCCTGAGTCGTTGCAGTTGCGCAAGGAACTGGAGCGGCTGCCCGCTGTTGTGCGCGAGCTCCTGGCGGAGGATGAGGTGCGCGGCGTTGTCGCGGAGCTCAACCTGCGGATCGTCGCTTGGATGCGGATGCCGTCGGGCCCGCAGATCGTGGTGGGTCTCGCTGATGCGGACGAGGTCGTCGCGCGGTGGCGTGAGGAGCGGCCCGCGCCGGAGGCTCGGCCCGTTTCGGAGGCCGCTGTCGAGGAGGCCGCTGTCGAGGAGGTGCCGACGCGTGGTGGCTGGTGGCGCAGGGTGACTCGCAAACTGCGCTGAGTCCCGTCAGACCGTCCCTGAGCTTGGGCGATCCGAAACTGTCGGTGGTCGCTGGCATGCTTCGCTCCACAAGCCGCTGATGCGGGCTTCCGGTGCTTGGCGGCGCCGGGGAACGCCCGGACGGCAAGGGATCGAGGGGGTCTGGTGACGGCATCGGTGGTGCCCTGGGGTGCCGAGCGCGTGATCGAGCTCGCGCCGGACGCGGCGTCGGCCAAGGCGGGTCGCGCGCAGGCTTCGGCGTCGAAATGGTCGGGGCTGGGCGCCTCGCCCGACGCGGTTTGGGGCGCCTGCAAAGGCAGCGGGCAAAAGCCTTACCAGGCGTGCGTGGAGCTCGACGAGCCCGCGTTCCGCTGTTCCTGTCCCAGCCGTAAATTCCCGTGCAAACACGCGCTCGGCCTGTTGCTGCTCTGGGCCGCTGGCGAGGTGCACGAGGGGCCACCGCCGGAGTGGGTCGGAGGCTGGCTCGACGGGCGCGCGGCCAAGGCCCAGCGCGCGGAAAAACGGGCCGCGCCTTCGACTCCGCGAAGTACGGAGGCTTCGGCGAAACGGGCCGGGGACAGGGCCGAGCGGGTCGCCGGTGGTGCCGCCGAGCTTCGTGAGTGGCTGACCGATCGGGCCCGGTCCGGGTTCGGCGGCCTGAGCGTGGGCGGCGCCGACGAGCTGCGCACGGTCGCCGCGCGCATGGTGGACGCGCAGGCTCCCGGGCTGGCCGGTGGCCTTCGCCGCGCCGCCGGGCTCGTCGGCCGTGGGCGTGACTGGCCCGGCGCCCTGCTTTCGGAACTCTCCCTGCTGTACGTGCTCGCGGAGGCGTGCACGCGGCTCGGCGAGCTGCCCACCGAGCTCGCCGAAACAGTGCGGACGCGGCTGGGGTTCACTGTGGACAGTGCGAAGGTGCTGGAGCACGGGGATCGGGTGGCCGATCTCTGGCTGGTCTGCGGAGTGGCGGACGAGGAGCACGACAGGCTCATCACCCGGCGGACATGGTTGCGCGGCAAGCACACCGGGCGGTTCGCACTGGTGCTGTCCTTCGCCCCGCAGGGCCGCCCACTGGACGGCTCGCTGCCCTCCGGCCACGTCGTGCCCGGCGAGCTGGCGTATTACCCGGGCTCGTCACCGCTGCGGGCGATGGTGGCCGAGCGCGGTGAACCCGTTCCCGCGCCCTGCCCCGATGGCGATTCCGTGGCGGCCTCGCTCGGCGCCCATGCCCGCGCCCTGGCGGCCGATCCCTGGCTGGACCGGTGGCCGATGCTGCTCTCCCGGGTGATACCGGCCCGGTACGAAAACGGGTTCGCACTGTCCGATGTGGAGGGTTCAGCGCTGCCGCTGGTGCCCGCCGCGGACCATTGGCCGTTGCTGGCGTTGTCCGCGGGCGCGCCGATCACCGTGGCCGCGGAGTGGACGACGTCCGGCCTGCGGCCGTTGGCCTGCTGGCACGAGGATCGGGCGGTGCGGCTGTGAAAGCCTGGGAAGAGCTGGTGAGCACGGCATTGCTCGGCACCCAGCGCCGAACCACCGACCCGGCCGCGTTACCCCCCGCGGTCGGCGCGAAGGTCGAGACGCGGGAAGATCCCGCCGAGGCGCTGCTGGCCACCGCCGCGCTGCTGACGAACTACCGGCGAGCCGGGCAAGTCCCCCTGTCCGGCACACTGCCGATGCCGGTCGCCGCCCCCGACGGCAGGCCGCTCATCCGGCCCGCCGCACGAGAGCGGCTGGCCCGGCTGCTGTCGGCGAACCGGCCCGAGCTGCTCGACGAATGGCTCGGCGCGGTCGCCGCCGCCGGGCTCCGGGTGCCGCCCGAACGGCTGCCCGCGCTGGCGGACGCGGCCCGCGCCCGGATCTCCCTGCGGGCGCCGCTGGTGGCGGTCGCGGGTTCGGCAGGCGGCTGGCTCGGCGAGCACAATCCGGAGTGGACGTTTCTCGCTTCGCCCATCCCGGACGGTGACGCCGACGTCTGGCGCTACGGCAACCTCGTCCAGCGCCGCGAGTGGCTGAGGAAGGCCCTCGCCGAAGACCCGGACGCCGCGCGTGTAGCGCTCACCGGCGCCTGGCGCGGCGAACCGGCCGAGGTGCGGGCCGGTTTTCTCGGTCTGCTCGGCGAGCATCTCCGCACAACGGACGAGCCGTTCCTCGAAGCCGCGCTGGACGATCGGGCCGTTTCGGTGCGCCAGCAGGCGATCGGCCTGCTGGGCACGCTTCCCGGGGCCGCGCTCGGGCACCGGATGGCCGAGCGGCTGCGGCCGCTCGTGCGGGTCCGCAAACGGGCGCTGCGCCCGGACGTCCTGCAGATCACCCTGCCGGACGCCGTGGACACGGCGCGCGACGGCGTCCGCGTGCCGGCGGGCCCCGAGCAGGGCACCGGGTGGCTGCGCCAGATCGTCGCGGCGACACCGCTGGCCTTCTGGGCGGAGTTCGGCCTGCCGCCCGGGGTGCTGCGCATGCCCGTCGAGGGGTGCGCGGCGGGCGTACTGCGCGAAAGCTGGGCCGCCGCCGCGGTCCGGCAGCGTGACGAACCGTGGGCGCGGGCGCTGCTGGCGGCGGACCCTGGCGGTCGCGGCGCGGCCGCGCTCGTCGGCGCGCTGGAGCCTCGAGCGCGGGCCGCGGCGGTCCTGGACCTCGCCACCCATGTGAACGCCGAGACGATGGCCAAGCTGATTCTCGAGCTGCCCGCGCCGTGGCCACGCGAGCTGGGGAGTGCCCTGCTCGGCTGGGTCGCCGCGCAGGGCGATCAGCGAGTAGTCGCCCACGCCGCGGTCGTCATCGCCCGGTCCGTACCGCCGAGCTGCCTGCGAGCCGTTGATCCCCTGCCCGAAGACGCCGCCCCCTGGCGGCGCGCACTGACCGAAACCCTGACCTTCCGTCGCGAAATGCATGAGGAGCTCGTATGACGTCCACGGTGCATTCCCCAGTGCCTTCCCGGGTGCCTTCCCCGGTGCTCCGGCCCCACGCCGAGCAGGACTACGCCGAGGAGCTGGCCGCACTGGCCGCCGACGACGATCGTGCCCGCCCGCCGTCCTGGCGGCTGTCGCCGTGGGCGGTGGTCCGGTACCTGCTCGGCGGCACCCTGTCCGACGGGACGGTGATCAGCCCCAAGTACGTCGGGCCACGACGGCTGATCGAGGTCGCGGTCGCCACCCTCGCCACCGATCGCGCGCTGCTGCTGCTCGGCGTCCCCGGCACGGCGAAGACCTGGGTGTCCGAGCACCTGTCCGCGGCGATCAGCGGGGACTCGACGCTGCTGGTCCAGGGCACCGCGGGCACGTCCGAGGAATCCATCCGCTACGGCTGGAACTACGCGCGGCTGATCGCCGAGGGGCCGAGCGAGCAGGCGATCGTGGAAAGCCCGGTGCTGCGCGCGATGCGGGACGGCAAGCTCGCCAGGCTCGAGGAGCTCACCCGCATCCCGGCCGACGTCCAGGACACGCTGATCACCATCCTGTCCGAGAAGACGCTGCCGGTGCCCGAGCTCAACACCGAGATCCAGGCGACACCGGGCTTCAACCTGATCGCCACGGCGAACAACCGGGACAAGGGCGTCAACGAGCTGTCCAGCGCGCTGCGCCGCCGGTTCAACACGGTGATCCTGCCGCTGCCGGACTCCGCGGACGCCGAGGTGGAGATCGTCAGCCGCCGGGTGGCCCAGCTCGGGACGTCGTTGCAGCTCCCCGCCGAAGCCGCCGAACTGTCCGAGATCCGCCGGGTGGTCACGGTGTTCCGCGAGCTGCGCTCGGGCCGCACCGAGGACGGCCGCACGGCCGTGAAGTCGCCGTCCGGCACGTTGTCGACCGCCGAGGCGATCAGCGTGCTCACCGGCGGGCTCGCGCTGGCCGCGCACTTCGGCGACGGGGTGCTCCGGCCGCACGACGTGGCCGCCGGGATCCACGGCGCGGTGGTGAAGGACCCGGTGGCCGATCGCGCGATCTGGATCGAGTACCTGGAGACCGTGGTCCGCGAACGCGACGGCTGGGCCGATTTCTACCGGGCGGGCCAGGAGTTCACGGGATGAGCCAAGCCTGGTTCGAGGGGGCACAGCGTGAGGGGGCACAGCATGAGTGAGCCCGCCACCCAGCTGCTCGGGATCCGGCACCACGGGCCGGGGTCCGCGCGCGCGGTGGCCGCCCGGCTGGCCGAGCTGGCGCCGGACGTCGTGCTGATCGAAGGTCCCCCGGAGGCCGACGCGCTGGTGGCGCTGGCGGCGGAGGACGCGATGCGGCCGCCGGTCGCGCTGCTGGCCTACGCGACGGACGACGTCTCCCGCGCCGCGTTCTGGCCGTTCGCCGTGTTCAGTCCCGAGTGGCAGGCCGTCCGCTACGCCACCGCGGCCGGTGTCCCGGTGCGGTTCTGCGACCTGCCCGCCGCCTACCAGTTCGCGGCCGAGCCGGCGGAACCGGGCGCCGGCCGCTCGGCCGACCCGCTGGCCGAGCTGGCCGCCGCGGGCGGGTACGACGATCCCGAACGCTGGTGGGACGACGTGATCGAGTCGCGGCGCGGCGGCGCCTCGCCGTTCGCGGTGATCGCCGAGGCGATGAGCGCGTTGCGGGAGGGCGAAGGCCCCGGCGAGGTGCGGGAGCAGCGTCGCGAGGCGTACATGCGGACGGTGTTGCGCAAGGCCCGCAAGGACGGGTTCGAGCGGATCGCCGTGGTCTGCGGGGCCTGGCACGTGCCCGCACTGTCCGAGCCGCTGCCGCCCGCCGCGCGGGACCAGTCCGTCCTCAAAGGACTCGCGAAGCGGAAGGTCGCCTGCACCTGGGTGCCGTGGACGCACGGCAGGCTCGCGGCGGGCAGCGGTTACGGCGCCGGGGTGCGCTCGCCCGGCTGGTACCACCATCTGTTCACCACCGCCGAGGACGTGACGGCCCGCTGGCTGACCGAGGTCGCCGGGGTGCTGCGCGAGGAGGATCTCCCGGTCTCGACGGCGCACGTGATCGAGGCGGTCCGGCTGGCGGAAGCCCTCGCCGCCCTGCGCGGCCGGTCCTCCGCCGGGCTGGCCGAGGTCTCCGAGGCGACCAGGGCCGTGCTCTGCGCGGGGGACGACGTCCGGGCCGGGCTCGTCACCCGCAGGCTCGTGGTCGGCGAGCGGCTGGGCGAGGTGCCGGACCACGTTCCCCAGGCCCCGCTCGCGGCCGACCTGATCGCCACGGCGAAACGGCTGCGGCTCAAGCGGGATCCGCTGGTCCGCGAGCTCGACCTCGACCTGCGCACCCCCGGCGGGCTCGAGCGTTCCCAGCTGCTGCACCGGCTGCGAGTGCTCGGGATCGCTTGGGGCAGCAGGGACGCGTCGGCCCGGCGGAACAAGGGCACGTTCCGCGAAACCTGGCAGCTGGCCTGGGAGCCGGGATTCGAGGTGGACCTGGTGGCGGCCGCGGTGCACGGGACCACCGTGGCCTCGGCCTCGGCCGAGGTCGTCCGCGGCGCCGTCGCCGGGACGCCCCCGCTGGCCGAGATCACCACGGCGGTCGAGGACTGCCTCCTGGCGGATCTGCCCGCCGCCCTGCCCGAAGCGCTGGCCGCGCTCGACGCCCGCGCCGCCGCGGACGCGGACGTGGCACAGCTCATGGCGGCGCTGCCCGCTCTGGCCAGGGCGACGCGGTACGGCGATGTCCGCGGCACCGGCACCGAGGCGCTGCGCGCGGTGGCCCTGCGGATGCTGGCGCGGGTCTGCGCCGGCCTCCCGCCGGCGACACACGGCATCGACGACGAAGCGGCCGCGCTGTTCTGCAAGCTGGTCGGCGGCGTGCACGACGCGACCACCCTGCTCGGTGACCCGGCGAAGGAGCGGTGGCTGTTCGCGCTGTCCCGGCTCGCCGGACGCGAGTCCTTGCCGCCGTTACTGGCCGGGCGGCTCACCCGCATCCTGCACGACGCCGACAGGCTGGACGCCGAAGCGGTGGAGCGGCGGCTCGGCCTAGTGCTCACCGCGGGCGTCGAACCCGCGGCCGGCGCGGCCTATGTCGAGGGCTTCTTCGACGGCGGCGGCCTGCTCCTGGTGCACGACGAGCGGCTGCTGCGGGTCATCGACGGCTGGCTCGCGGCGATCCCCGCCGGACTGTTCACCGAGGTGCTTCCGTTGCTGCGACGCACATTCGGGGCCTTCGCGCGCCCGGAGAAGCGGGCGATCGGGGAACGGGCGGCCGCGCTGTCCGGCCCGGCGGTGGTGGCCGTGGCGGACAGCGAACTGGACGAACGGCGGGCGGAGAGCGTCCTGCCGGTATTGGCGACCTTGCTGGGGGTGGGTGGATGACCACGCGGATCGAAGAGGCGGACCGGCTGCGCCGCTGGCGGCTGGTGCTCGGCGGCGCGGACGACGGCACCGCGCGGGCACTGTCCGGTGAGGACAGTGAGATCGACGCGGTGCTGGCCGCGCTGTACGACGGGCGCGAGGACTCCGCGCGCGGCGAGCCGCGCGGAGCGAACCTCGCGGCGTCCGCGCCCAAGGTCGCGCGCTGGCTGGGCGACATCCGGAAGTACTTCCCCAGCACTGTCGTCCAGGTGATGCAGCGCGACGCGGTCGACCGGCTGGGACTGACCAGGCTCCTGCTCGAACCGGAGCTGCTGTCCGCGGTCGAGCCTGACGTGCACCTGGTCGGCACGCTGCTGTCCCTCAACGGGGTGATCCCCGAGGAGACGAAGGAAACCGCGCGCGAAGTAGTGCGCAAGGTGGTGACCGATCTGGAACGCCGGCTCGCCGAACGCACCAGGGCCGCGGTCAAGGGCGCCCTCGACCGCGCCACCAGGACCCACCGCCCGCGCCCGGCCGACATCGACTGGTCGCGGACCATCCAAGCGAACCTTCGGCACTACTCCCCCGAGCTGAAGACGATCGTGCCGGAACGGCTGATCGGCTACGGACGGCGTCAGCACAGCGTGCGGCGGGAGGTGATCCTCGCCGTCGATCAGTCCGGTTCGATGGCGGAGTCGGTCGTCTACTCAGGACTGTTCGGCGCCGTGCTCGCCTCGATGCGCGCACTGCGCACGAGGTTCGTCGCGTTCGACACCGCGGTGGCCGACCTCACCGAGCTCCTGGACGACCCGGTCGACGTGCTGTTCGGCACCCAGCTCGGGGGCGGCACCGACATCAACCGGGCGCTGGCCTACTGCCAGGGCCTGATCACCCGCCCGGAGGACACGCTCTTGGTGCTGATCAGCGACCTCTACGAGGGCGGCGTCCGCGAGGACCTGCTCCGCCGGGTCGGCGAACTGGTCGGGGCCGGGGTGCAGGTGGTGGCACTGCTGGCCCTGTCCGACTCCGGGGCGCCCTCCTACGACCGGGAGAACGCGGCGGCGCTGGTGGAGCTGGGAGTGCCCGCGTTCGCCTGCACCCCGGACCTGTTCCCCGAGCTGTTGGCGGCCGCGATCCGCCGCGAGGACCTCGGCGGCTGGGCGGCCACCATGACGGCTTGACTCAGCTCGCGGGCCGGTTTCGTGCTGACTGTGGTCATGCTCGGTCCGTCCGGGTGGCACGGTCGAACAACCCCACCACGTCTCGGGTGTCGCCGGTCAGGTGGGAACCGCAGCGGAGGGCCGATGGCCGCCGGATGGTCATCGCCATGGTCCGGGTGCCGAACGGGCCCGCGGGCTGTCCGCGGCGCAGGACGTCCTGCAGGGGCCCGGGACTCGCGCCGTAGGCCGACGCGTCGACGTCGCGCTTGGTGTCCTCGGCCGCGTCGGTGAAATGCATCGCGATCGCCATCAGTGCCCGCACCGCTCGGTCGACTTAGCGTCAAGGACCAGGTTCAGCGCACGAGCCAGTCGCGAATCCCGCGTCGCGGGCGAGCACGATCGCTTGCGCCCGGTCCGGCACGCCGAGGCCCGCCAACACTGCGGAAACGTGGTTGCGCACCGTTTTCGGGGTCAGCCGCAGTCGCCGCGCGATGGCGCCGTTCGGCAGGCCTTCGGCCACGAGCGCGAGCACTTCCCGCTGACGAGCCGTGAGCCGGGAAAGCCGCTCTGGCGGACCGGCGAACAACGCGGTGACGTACCGGGTCACCGAAGCGTCGAAGACGGCCGAGCCGCGGGCGACGCTGATGATCGCTTGCCCGAGCTGGTCCGGCTTCACCGGCTTGAGCAGGTATCCCCGGGCCCCCGCCCGGAACGCCGCCCGCACCGAACCGCGGTCCTCGGCGTCGGTCAGCACGAGGCCCGCCGTGCCCGGGGCCGAGCGCCCGCTCTCCGCGATGGCCTCGAAACCGTCCCGTTCACCCGACCGGGGGTCGATGAGCAGGACGTCCGGACGACACCGGAGGACCTCCCGCACCGCCTCCTGCCCGATACCCGTCTCGGCGACCACCGTGACGCCCGTCCGCGCCAGTAGCGCTCGCACCCGCTCGCGCGCGACGCCGTGGTCGTCGGCGAGCACGACGGTCGGGCCGGTCACGGCTTGCTCGCGAAACACGGCGGAATCCGGTCCCGCCATGGCACCGCTTCTTCGAGCTGGGCCGCGACCCGGATCAGCACGTCTTCGCGTCCGTACGGGGCGGCGAACTGCACGCCGATCGGCACGCCGCCCACGCTGTGCCCCAGCGGCAGGCTCAACGCGGGCTGCCCGGCCAGGTTGAACACCACTGTGAACGGCCCGTGCGCGAACAGCTTTTCCAGCCAGCCGCGGAGGGTGTGCCCCTCTTCGCCGGACGACAGCGTGCCGTGCGGTGGCGGCAGCTCGCCGAGCGTCGGGGTCACCAGCAGGTCGTAGCCGGTGAAGAACGCTCCCACCACCCGGCTGACGCGGTTCTGCGCGTCGAGCATGGCCACCAGGTCGAGCGCGCTGAGCTCCGCGGCTTCCGCGAGCAGAGCCCGCGAGACCGCTTCCAGCCTGGCCGGGTCCGGGCGTCCCGGCGCGGTGAGGAAGGGCGCGGCGATGGCGGCTTCCGCGGCTTCCGTGCCGTGGACGACGTCCTCCCAGTCGAGTGCCGGGCTCGCCTCGGTGACGTCGTGGCCCAGCTCCGCCAGCAGTTCGGCGGTCTTCAGCGTCACCTCGGCCACCTCGGGATCCACCGCCACCCCGGACCAGGCTCGGACCGTCACCGCCACCCGCAGGCGGCCGGGCCCGATTCCAAGCTCGTCGGCGTACGGCCGCGGCGGCGGGGGCGCGGTGTACTTGTCCCCGACGCCGGGGCCCTGGACGGCGTCGAGCAGGTGGGCCGCGTCGCGCACCGTGCGGGTGAGCGCGAACTCCGCCAGCGCCCCGAAGGCCGGGTCACCGGAGTCCGGCCCGGTCGGCGTGCGGCCCCTGCTCGGCTTCAGCCCGACCAGCCCGCAGCACGAGGCGGGGATCCGGACGGAGCCCGCCGAGTCGTTGGCGTGGGCCATCGGCACCGCGCCGGCCGCGACCAGCGCGGCGGCTCCCCCGCTGGACCCGCCCACCCCCCTGGCGAGGTCCCAGGGGTTGCGGGTCGGCCCGGTCCTGGCCGGCTCGGTGGCGTAGCTGAGCCCCAGTTCCGGCGCCGTTGTCAGGCCGAGGACGGCCAGACCGGCGGCGCGGAAGCGGCGCGTCAGGTCGTGATCGTGCCGGGCGCGCACCCCCCGCAAGCTGCGGCTGCCCGCGAAGAACTCGACGCCTTCGGCCATCGGCCCGCTGTCCTTGAGCAGGAACGGCACGCCGCCGAACGGTCCCGCGCCCGCGTGGCCGAGCGCGGTCTCGAACACCGGCGAGGCCAGTCCGTTGACCTCGGGGTTCACCCGGTCGAGGGCCCGCCGCGCCGCGGACTCGACCTCGGCGGCGGTGACCTCGCCCGCCACGATGAGGGCGCGGAGCCCGACCGCGTCGTACCGCGAGTACTCGTGAAGATCCATGTCCCCGAGCCTGACGGAGCTCGCGGCAGCCGGAAATCCCCAGATCTGGGGGGTAGGGCTGGTTCATACTGGCGGAATGGGCACCGACGCGAACACCGTGCCGGAACTGGGCCGCGATCTCTCCCGGCGGCTCTGGCGGCACGTCCCGCACGACGGGTTCATGCTGTCCGGGCAGGATCCGATCACCGGCGCGGGCTGTTTCCTCACCGAGGAACACGGCTACGGCGGCGAGTACTTCCACCGGTTGCAGCTCGACGACGTCCAGGGCCGGTCCGAGCAGCCGTTCAGCAGGCTCATCGAGGGACCGGTGCCCATCGCCACGATGAACTCCGGGCAGCCGGGCTTCGGCGACGAGCTGCGGCTCGCGCTGATCCACGGCGGGATCGCCTGGGGCACGCTCATCCTGCTGCGCGAAAGCGGACGCCCCTCGTTCTCGGCGGACGAGCTCGCCCACGCCCGGCAGCTCGTCGTGCCACTGGCACTGACGGTGAAGGCCTTCGTGACCCGCACCGCCCCACGTCCCCGGCGGTCGGCGGCCGCGCCGGGGGTGATCGTCGTCGGCCAGGACGACCGGATCAAGACCGCGACGCCGACCGGCCGCGACTGGCTGCGCGCCTGCGTGCCGTATCTCGACCTCCCCGACGACGAGGCGCTGGCGATCACGGTCTGGAACCTCACCTTCGCCGCGCGGCACGGCAGCGGGGCGGCACTGAGCCGCATCCCGGCCGCCGAAGGCTGGATCGGGCTGCGGGCTCAGCTGCTCGGCGACTCCGGCGAGGTGGCGATCACCGTGCAGGCCGCCACCGCCGAGGTGCTGCTGCCCGCGGTCGCGGCGTGGTACGGGATCACCCGCCGGGAACGCTCGGTGGTGGAACAAGCGCTGGAAGGCGCGCCCGCCAAGCAGATCGCCCGTCACCTCGACCTGTCGCCCCACACCGTGAACGACCACTTCAAGGCCGTGTACCGCAAGCTCGGCGTGCACAGCAGGGAAGAGCTCGTCGCCGTCCTCTCCGGCTGAACCGCTGCGCGAGGGGTCGCCGCCGGGCTAGCCTCCGAAGCATGACAGAGCAGAACATCGAAGGACGCGACGTCGGCTCGGGGATCTCGATCATCCGGGAGGCCACGGACGAGGTGGGCTCCGGTCCGCGGCTGCACCGGCACCCGTACCGGGAGACTTTCGTGATCGTGCGCGGGCGGGCGCTGTTCACCCTCGGGGACGAGCAGCGGGAGGCGGGCGGCGGCGAGGTGCTGGTGGTCGCGGCGGGCACCCCGCACAAGTTCGCGGTGCTCGGGCCGGGGACCTACGAAGCCGTGCACATCCACGAGAGCGACCACTTCATCACCGAATGGCTCGAATGAGCCCACGACTGTCCGATGAGGACGGTGCGACCGTCCTCATCGGACCTTTCGGGTCACTCCACGCCGAGCATGACCTCGGTGGACTTCACCAGCGCGGTGACCGGCTTGCCCACCTCGAGGCCGAGGTCCTCGGCGGCCTCCTTGGTGATGGACGCGGTGACCTGCTGGCCGCCGTCGAGGTCGACAGTGACGACCGTCATCACCGCACCGGCCTTGACGGCCGCGACGGTCCCGGTGAGCTGGTTGCGGGTGGAAAGACGCATCGGGGGAACTCCTCGGAAATCACTGGTGGGCACTGATCGAGCCCAGCTTAGAGAGCCCACGCGCACCGCGCTGACCAGCGAAAACACCGGATCCGCAGGTGCGTCGCCAAGATCAGGAGCGCGGCCGCAGCCACGGGGAAAGACCCGGTATCGCCCCGCGATATTCGCCCGGTGTCACCGGGCCTGTCCGCCGGAACGCGCCCAGCCGCGTCGCTCGCCCTCGTCGATGAGCCGCTTGCCCGCCTCCCAGAGCGCCGCCGAGGCGTCGCCGATGACGGCCTTGCGAGCCCGCACGGTCTCCGCGGTGACCCCGGGGGTCCGCCAGGTGCCGCCCTTCGCCATCCAGTTGAGCAGGAGCGGCTGGAGCCGGTCCATGGCCTTGGCGAACCGGGCCTCCGGCGTGGACCGCGCTTCGAACTCGTCCCACAACGACCGGAACTCCCGCGCCTGGTCCCCTGGCAGCAGGCCGAACAGCCTGTCCGCGGCCGCCGCTTCGCGCTCCTGCTGGCTCGTGCCCGCCTCGGTGTCGTAGAGCGGGGTGTCGCCCGCGTAGATCTCGATGAGGTCGTGGACGATGACGAGCTTGGTCGTGTGGCCGACGTCGATGGGCTCGTCGGCGTACTCCGCCAGCAACGGCACCATGAGCGCGAGATGCCAGGAGTGCTCCGCGTCGTTTTCGCGGCGATCGGCGGCGGCGAGCGGCGACTGCCTCAGGACGGTCTTCAGCTTGTCGGCCTCGATCAGGAAGGTGAACTGGGCGCGCAGCCGGGGATCGAGCGCGGCCGGGAGCGGGTTGGCGTCCTCGAGAAGCTCTGACTCGGAGTGGGTCACGCCACCAGGGTGCCAGACCGATCACGACCAATGGCGGAGTGACAACGCCCACCATGTGCAGTAGAACAACTATACTGTTCAATACTGCGCGATCGGAGCTCACATTGAGCACTTACTTGCATAGGCGCTCCAGGGGACGGCCGGTACTGCTGGTGCTGGCGTTGCTGCTGGGCCTCACCCTGCCCGGGGTCACCGCCGGTGCGGCGGGCGCCACCACACTGGGCGCCGTCACCGGATTCACCCCCGACCAGGCCACCGGTGCGTTCACACTGGCGGCGGGCAAGGCCAAGGTGAAGGTCGTCTTCCTGGCCGACGACGTCTTCCGGCTCTGGCTCGCGCCGGACGGGGTGTTCACCGACCCTGCCAACACTCCCCCGGCCGATCCCACGGCACCGGGCTCGAACATCGTGGTCAAGCACGACTACGCGGTGCCGTCCGTCCAGTGGACGGACGCCGGGGCCTACTACTCGCTGCGCACCAAGTCCGCCGAGGTGCGGGCGTACAAGAAGGCACTCCGGTTCGGGCTCTACCGGCCCGACGGCAGCCGGATCTGGGAGGAGCAGAAGCCGCTGAGCTGGACCGGCACGGCCACCACCCAGGAGCTCAGCCGCGGCCCGGCCGAGCAGTTCCTCGGCGGCGGCATGCAGAACGGCCGGTTCTCGCACCGCGACCAGACGATCAAGGTCTCGCAGGACGAGAACTGGGAGGACGGCGGCAACCCCAACGCCTCGCCGTACTACCTGAGCTCGGCGGGCTACGGCGTGCTGCGCAACACCTTCACCCCGGGCACCTATTCGTTCAAGAGCCCGGTGAGCACGACCCAGGACGAGAAGCGGTTCGACGCCTACTACTTCGTCGGCGACTTCAAGAACTCGCTCAACCGGTACACCGAGCTGACCGGGCGCCCGTTCCTGCCGCCGATGTACGGCATGGAGTACGGCGACTCGGACTGCTACAACCGCGGCCACTACGGCGTCGACCCGGACCCGAAGAACGACTACAAGGCCCAGCCGGACAAGCAGACGACGCTGGACGCGGTCAAGGTCGCGCAGAGGTTCCAAGACGAGGACATGCCGCACGGCTGGATGCTCGTCAACGACGACTACGGCTGCGGCTACAGCGCGAACCTCGACTACGAGTACAACCAGGACCGCCAAGCCTACACCGGCATCCGCGACGTCGACGCGCTCACCAAGACAGGTGACGAGTTGCGCAAGCGCAACACCGAGATGGGGCTGTGGACCGAGCAGAAGCTCGACAAGCAGGCCGACGAGGTCGGCAAGGCGGGCGTCCGGATCCGCAAGCTCGACGTCGCCTGGGTCGGCCCCGGCTACCGGCACGCGCTGAGCGGCTGCGACGACGCCTACAACGGCATCGAGCAGCACAGCGACGCCCGCGGGTTCGCCTGGATGGTCGAGGGCTGGGCCGGTGCGCAGCGGTGCGCGGTGCAGTGGACCGGCGACCACGCGGGCAGCCTGGACGCGATCAAGTGGCAGATCCCGGCCGTGGCCGGTTCCGGCAACTCCGGGATCGCCTACAGCGCGGGCGACGTCGACGGCATCTTCGGCGGCAGCGACACCAGCTACGTCCGCGACCTGCAGTGGAAGGTCTTCAACCCGGCACTGATGAGCATGAGCGGCTGGGCGAACCCGACCTCCAAACAGCCGTGGAGCCGGGGCGAGCCGTACACCGCGATCAACCGGAACTACCTGAAACTGCGTGAGCGGCTGCTGCCGTTCCTGTACAGCTACGCCGCGCAGGCGCACAAGAGCGGCTTGCCGATCGACCGGTCGGTGGCGCTGGAATACCCGAACGACCCGAAAGCGTACGACGACAGCACGAAGTACGAGTTCCTTGCCGGGCAAGAGTTCCTGGTCGCGCCGATGTTCGACACCGGCGAGGTCAAAAACGGGATCTACCTGCCGGAAGGCACCTGGACCGACTACTGGACCGGCCGCACGTACCAGGGTCCGACCACAGTGGACGGTTACTACGCGCCGCTCGACCGGCTGCCGCTGTTCGTGAAGGCGGGTGCGGTGGTGCCGATGTTCCGTGACGGCATCAACAGTGAGAAGGAGCAGAAGCCGGGCGACCGTGTCACCGTGGACGTCTACCCGCAGGGGAACTCGTCGTTCACGATGTACGAGGACGACCGGGCGACCCGCGCGTACCAGCAGGGCAAGTCCGCGGAACAGCGGTTCGACGTCCTCGCGCCGGACCACGCGCGCGGCGACGTCACGGTCCGCATCGGCGAAAGCCGCGGGGCCTACGCGAACAAGCCGTCGAACCGGCCGTACGAGCTGACCGTCCACACGGGAACCGCGCCCGGCGCGGTCCGGACCGACAGCGGCGCGTTGCCGCAGCTGCGGACGAAAGCGGAGTACGACGCCGCCCAGACCGGCTGGTACTACGCCGCGGAGGATCGCGGCGGGGTGGTTTCGGTCAAGACCCCGGCCGTGCCGACCGGGCGCAGTGCCAGCGTGACGCTGATCAAGACCAGCTCGATCGGCGGCGGTGACCGGCTCGGCGACACGCGGGGCAAGCCCACGCTGGCCTCGCCGCAGCTGTGGAACGGGCCGGGTCAGGCCACCGAGGTGTCGGCGAGTTTCCACAACGACACCGCGGTGGTGGCGCAGAACGTCAAACTCGGGCTCGGGCTGCCGCAGGGCTTCACCGCGCGGCCGCAGAGCACGGACACGTTCACCCGGGTGCGTCCCGGTGAGACGGTGTCGGCGAAGTTCGACGTGACTCCCGGAACGACGGTCAAACCGGGCGGTTACACCGTGCGACTCGACTCGGCGTACACCGCGCGCGGTGCCGGGTACACGACCAGCACGGTCACCACGGCGTCGATCCCGTTCGCGTCGATCGCCCAGGCGTACAACACCGTCGGCGTGAGCGACTCGGCGACGTATGGGAAGGGCAACTTCGACGGGAGCGGCAACAGCTTCCCGGCCGAAGCGCTGGCCGCGGCGGGCTACCAACCGGGAGCGGCGGTGACCGCCAACGGGGTCAAGTTCCAGTGGCCCTCCCCGGCTCCCGGCACGGCGAACGTCGCGAAAGGCCAAGGCGGGCAGCCGATCCTGCTGTCCGGCACCGGGACGACGGTGAACTTCCTGGCTTCGGGCGCGAGCACCCAGGCCACCGGCGAGGTCGTCGCGCTGTACACCGACGGCACCTCCTCGAAGGCCCAGCTGACCGTGCCGAACTGGTCATTCCAGGACGCCACGACCGGCGGCAGCAAGCTCGCGGTGGCGGTGAAGGGCCGCTACACCCCCGGCGGCCTGGCCAACACCGACGTGGACTACCGGGTGTTCACCAACAGCATCGCGCTCACCCCCGGCAAAACGCTGCGCGCGATCCGGTTGCCGACCTCGGCGACCATCGGGGTGTTCGCGATGACCCTCACCTAGCGAACGTCATGAAAGGGTCTTTCCGGGCAGAAATTGCCTGGAAAGACCCTTTCATGACATCCGGGGACGGGTCAGACGGTCAGGACCGTGACGCCGGCGGCTTCGAAGGCCTGGACCGCGGCCGGGTCGGCGTCGGTGTCCGTGACCAGGGTTTCGACGCGGTCGATCGGGCAGATCTGGGCGAACGCGCGGCGGCCGAGCTTCGAGCTGTCGGCCACGGCGATCACCCGCTGGGCACGGTCGGCCATCAGGCGGTTGATGCTCGCCTCGCCCTCGTGGTGTGCCGAGGCGCCGAGCGTCGCGTCGATCGCGTCCACCCCGAGCACGAGGACGTCCATCGTCAGCTCGCCCAGCACGCGGGTGGCGAGCGGGCCGCTGAGCTCGAACGACTGCGGCCGCGCCACCCCGCCCGTCACGACGATCTTGACGTTGGGGCGCACGGTGAGCTCGTTGGCGATGTTCAGCGCGTTGGTCACCACGGTCAGGCCGGGCTCCTCGTTGCGGCTGGCCAGATCGGTCCGCATGGCCAGGGCCCGCGCGACACCGGTCGTGGTCGTGCCGCCGTTGAGGCCGACCGCCATCCCGCGTTCGATCAGCGCGGCGGCCGCGGCGCTGATCCGCTGCTTCTCCGGCGCGTTGCGCGCGGTCTTGTAGCGCAGCGGCAGGTCGTAGGCGAAATCGTTGGCCACCGCCCCGCCACGGGTGCGGGTCAGCAGCTGCTGCTCAGCGAGGTGGTCGAGGTCGCGGCGGATGGTCGCCGCGGAGACGTCCAGCTCCTCGGCCACGTCCTCGACGTCGAGTTTCTCCCGCTGGCCGAGCAGGTCCAGCAGCGTGCTCAGCCGTTCGTGCCGGGCCATCGGCGGTACTCCCTGCGTCTCGAGTGCAGACCACCTGCCCAGATCGATACAGTGCGGTCACCGGGAATGGTGACACATCGATGCGTGCCGGCCGCGGCCAACACGCATCGATGTGCACTTTACGCTCCGGCTCCATGCACGATGCTGCACACTACCCAGCTCAGAGCCGTCCGACGTTGAGTTCCGCGGCGGACGTCCACACCCCGCCCGCCACCTCGGAGGTCGCGCGCAAACGGACGTAGCGCGCGTCGCGAGCGGGGAAGCAAGCCGCTTCCTCGTCCGGGGTGTCGGCCCAGGTGCCGGTGGCCGCCGGGCTGCCCCAGTTCGTGCCGTCGGCGGAGGTGTAGACCTCGTACCCGGCGATCCGGCCGTTCGGCTGGGATTGCCGCGGCAAGTAGTACAGGCACCGCACTGGCGCGCTCTGCCCGAGGTCCAGCTGGATCTCGTGGGGCATCGGCGCGGGCTGGCCCGACCACTGCGTGTGCCACAACGTCGCCGGGTCGCCGTCGAGGACGTTGGCCGCGGCGCCGTTCTCCCCCGCCGTCTCCTCGCTGTCGGCGTACTTCACCGAGAGCTGGGACTGCGGAATCCGCGTGATGGCCGGGTCGGCCACCCCGACGTCGTCGACCACCAGGTCGTCGAGGACGAGGTCGTGATCCTCGTTCTGCGTGCCCGCGGTCAGCTTGGTGATCCCGACCCAGGCGTCGCCCGCCGCGCTTCCGTCGATCGTCGCGGTGAACTTCGCCGGCGTGTGCGCGGCCGCCAGCTTCGTCGTCGCCTGGCCGCCGGAGGACGTCACGAAGCCGTACTCGTTCGCGGCCGACGCTTCGTAGGTGAACGACACGGCGTACTTGCGGCCCGGCTGGAACCGCAGGTTCTGCGGCAGCGTCCGGTAGGTGAGCCCGGGGTTCTCCTCGTGGGATTTCAGCGACTCGCCACCGGAAAGGACGTCGTCGACGAGCTTGCCGTTCCAGCCCGCCTGGGTGTACGGGGCGTTCTTCTGCGCGATGTGCGTGCGCGGGTCGTCCGCGTCGCCTCCGTTGCCCGCGTAGACGAACGGGCCCCACCCGGTGTCGACGTGCTCGAAGTCCTCGGTGAAGTAATGCCCGTTCAGCGGGGTCCTGGTCGTTTCGACCACGCGGACGTCGTCGAAGAACACGTCCGGCGCGCCCGCGGCCGCGGCCAGCTTCAAGTCCGCTGTGGACTGTCCCTTCGGGACGTCGAAGTCCACACGCATGCGCTGGGTGGTGGTGCCCGCGTACTCACTGGCGCGGACGTAGTTCTTCACCGTCGACGAGTCGGTCCACTGCGTCGCCGGTTGCCCGCCGGACGGGGTGACCGTGAGATTCGCCTGGCGCCGGCCCGGCGCGACCCGCACGTTGACCGACGCCGAGTAGCTCTGGCCGCCGGTGAGCCCGGTGAGCTTCTGGGAGACCTCGGCGCCCGCGCCGCCGGCGAGCTTGAGCTGACGCTGCCCGGCGGAATTCCGGGGCGCCGACGCGGCGCCCGAAACCTTCCACGCCGAGAGGTTGCCGGAGTAGAAGGAGGGATCCTTCAGCCCGGAGTCCTCGCCCCAGTTCGCGTCCCGCACCTTGCCGGGGTCACTCGGGTAGACGACGTACGGCGTGTTCGCGTCCGCGGTGATGCTGATCTTGCGCGAGCCGTCGACCTTGAGGTCCGAGACGAGCTGACGGCCGGTGTCGGTGAGCTTGTACAGCTTGACGCTCTTGCGGTTGCCCCACGAGTCCGGCAACGTCCAGGACGTGGTGCCGCCGGTCGTGTTCCAGTGGTAGAGCTTGGTTTCCTCCTGCTGGCTCCACGGCAGCAGGTACGAGCCGCCGTTGAGCACGAGGTGCCCGTCCTTGCTGATCTGCCGGGTGCCGGTGGCGTCGGAGACGCTGACGCCGTCGGTCAGGCCGATCGTCTTCGGCGCCCACTTCTGGATCTGGAAACCCTGCAGGTACTTGGTCGGCAAGTCGACACCGAAGGTCTTGTTGACGAAGTTGCCATAGCCGGAGCCGCCGACCCAGCCCTCGTACGCGGGCAGTTCGCCGCCGCCGAGCAGCGGGTCACCGGCGATCCAGTCATCCTTCTGGCCGTTGCGCAGGAACCGGACGATCTGGCTGTTGACGCCCTTGTAGTCCTTGCCTCCGTAGTTGACGTCGTTGGCCCAGTGGCTCCAGGTGTTCTGCCGCTCGAACTTGTCCGGGAACTCGGTCGCGACCGAATAGCCGAGGCCGTTCATCTCCCGCGCGAACCGCTCGGAGGTGGAACCGTCGCCGTACCAGGTGTCGATGTAGAGGAAGTCCAGGCCCGGCACGGCCTTCTTGAAGTCCTGCAGCCGCTGCAGGCGCTTGCCGCTGGTGCCGTCGTAACGGTAGTTGAGGTGGTAGCTCTGATCGAGCCAGTCCCAGCCGAGGTCGGTCCGCACGTTGTTCGCGATGGCCGGGTCGAACGCCTTGGAGACCGGGTACTCCTCGGTGTCCTGGATGTGCACGCCGATGTGGGCGTTGTAGCGGTTCGCCGAGTTGATCAGGTCGTTGAGCTCGGCGGTGCCGCCCTGGCGCTTGCCGACGCCCGCGTAGTCCGGGTGCGCCGAGTCATGTCCCTCGGAGCCATAACCCTTGAGCAGCACGAACTGGCCGAGGCCGTCGGTGTTGAGCGCGACCCGCTTGGTCTCGTCGAGGGTCTGCAGGAACGGGTGCTCGGCGTTGGAGGCGAAGTTGAACGGGATGCGCATCACCGGCCGCTGCGCGACCTGCTCCCAGCCCTGCGGGTTGACCATGATGTCGCGGAAGGCGACGGCGCCGTCCTGCCAGTCCACGACGCCGTCGGAGTTGCGATCGCCGGTGACGACGATCTTCGCGTACGGCAGGGGTTCCGTGTCCTTCGCGCCCTCGGCTCGGTACAGCCAGTCGCCGCTCCAGAGGCCGACGCGCTGGTAGCCGGACTTGGCGACAGTCTGCTTCTTGATCCGCCCGTTGTCCTTCGCGGTGGCGCCGGACGGCTTGTCATAGGTCGAGTTCGTCTCGAGCGACGCGGCGAGCTGCCCGGTGTTGACAATGGCGTACATCGCGCTCGCCGGGGCCGCGTCCGCCGGGGTGTCCTTGGTGACCGCGGCGAAGCTGTCGCCGGTGCCGGTGGTGGCGTTGTACATTTTCGCACTGGCCAGCGCCGAACCCGGCTGGTCACTGCGGACCGACACCAGGTTGTGGTCCGGAATGGACAGTGACTTCACCGGATTCGCGGCGCTGTCCTTGATCTTCGTGAAGGTGAAGTCAACCTCGTGGTCCTTCACCTTGATCGTCGCGTCGAGCTCGACACCGCCGTAGCCGGGGAAGCGGAGCACGTAGTCGACGCGGTCGGCGGACTTGCGACTGGTGACTTCCGGCGTGTAGGCGGTGCCGTTGAGCACGACCTGGCCGATCTTGTCCTCGTTGCCGTACAGCACCGCTCCGGTGCGAACGTCGGCGTAGGACGCGACGCGGGGGAAGCCGTTGTCAACGCTCACGCGCAGGGAAGGCGAGGAAATGGTGACCAGCGCCCCCGCCGCGTCGGCGAGGACCGGTGGGGCGACGAGCAACGAGGCCAGCACGCTCAACACGGCGAGACCCGACAAACGACGTATTCGCATGCCGAGGATTCTCCGTTCGAAACTGCACTAAAGTCAAGAGAAAACACCAACATCAAACATCAGTGCGCAGACTTCGCTCAGCCG
Organism: Amycolatopsis sp. H20-H5; assembly: GCF_035828755.1. NCBI lineage: Bacteria > Bacillati > Actinomycetota > Actinomycetes > Pseudonocardiales > Pseudonocardiaceae > Amycolatopsis > Amycolatopsis sp. H20-H5. The sequence continues at coordinate 154,187 of NZ_JAYMZS010000007.1, forward strand.
CCAGGACCGTTTTCAGCCGGGTCCCGCCGGAGCAAGGGACCTTTAGTATCGCCAGCAACTCTAGCTACGCTAGATCGGCGCCCCACGTACCTCATAGACCCCACGAATCCCCTGCGCCGCACCGGAAAGTCCCTGAAGGCCACCATGACGGCGTTAGACGCCGTCATGGTGGCCTTCAGGGACTTCGCTGCTCGGAAATTGTGGTACGCGAGACTCAAGGGACACGTGAGGTGACCATCTAGCGTCGCTAGGAAGGCTGGCGATACTAAAGGTCCCCCGTTTGGTCGTATACCCGGTCTGAACTGGGCTTTTGCGGTGATTTTTTGGGTGTAGGCCGTGTACAGGCCGTGCTGGGGTCCTACCGTCGCTAGGTGGGTGCTCCTGCTTGTCAGCCCCTGTTACCTCGATCGGGGATGGTGTGAAGTACCCGTCCAAAGCGCTGCGGGTGCGTTGGTGGCTGCCCGGCAGCAGATGGGTGTAGACCCGCAGGGTGAACCCGGGATCGGAGTGCCCCAGGTAGCTAGCGAGGGCTTTGATGGACTCGCCCGCGTCCAGCAGGATCGACGCGAACAGATGCCGCAACGCGTGCATGCCGTCCGCCTGCCCTGGCTTCGTGACGCCAGCTTTCTTGACCGCCGGTACCCACACCCGGTTGCGGCACACGTTCCGATTGACCGCTTTGCCCGCTCGAGTCACCAACAACAGCGTGACCGTGACCGGTGGGCCGCCGGGGTGCCGCCACGGCAGAGTGACCGCCACCGACGGGAACTGCTCGGCGTAGCGGTCGAGCTTGGCCAGGAGCGTGGCCGCGATCGGTATCTCGCGGGTCTTGCCTCCTTTGGGGAGGGCGAACACGAGCTGCCCGGACACCATCCGGATCTGACGCCCGATGACCGCGACACCACGATCACGCTCCACGTCCTCGAGTGAGAATCCCAACACCTCGCCCTGGCGTAGACCTAACCCGACGGGGAGGTCGACCAAGGGCCGGTAGCGCTCGGGCAGGGCCGCGCGGACCGCGCGTGATCGCTCGATCGGCCACACCTTCACTTGGCCGCGGTCACGGACGGGGCGTTTGACGCTCTTGGCGTACGCGGGATTGAAGATGATCATTTTTTCGTCCTTGGCGAATTCCATAATGGACACGAAGTAGGCGAAGTACCGCACCCGGCAACTAGCGCTGACACCTGCGTCCTGAAGTTCCCGAAGCCAGGTTTGCACGTGAGACGGCTTGATCGCACCGACCGAGTGTCCTGCGAACACCGGCTGAACGTGATTTCTCAGGTCCCGTTCCATGAGTTCGAGCGAGGTGTAGTCGCAGGTTTGCGCGTTTTTCCAGCGCGCGGCGACCACCTCGAACAAGGTTCGACCTGCGCGGGGGTCGACATATTTTCCCTCCCGTTTACTGGATTCGATCTCGATGAGGAAGTCCTCTGCCAGCTTCTTTTGCTTGTCGGCAAAGGATTTTGACCTTTCGTCTCCGGCAGGGTTGAAGTAGCGGACTCGATACCGCAACCCTTTCCCGTAGAGGGTGGTCTTCTCGAAGACCGGCTTTCCGGTTTTAGTGAGGATCGGGTCACCGGTGTCTGGATGTTTCGCTGGCCGCAGCCAGCGGTCGTGAACGTGCGCCATCACGTTGACCTTTCATTCCAAGGATTCGGCGAGCGATCGGTTCTCGTCGAACCATGCGCGAACTTCTACTGGGTCGTAGCGCAGGCTGCGACCCACCTTGTGGACGGGCGGCCCTTCACCGCGCCATTTCCACTGATACAAGGTCTTCACTGGCTTGCCGAGGTAGTCGGCGACGTCTTGGACTGTCCATAATGGTTTACTCATCGAGTATTCCTCCTGGCATGTAATGATTTTCTGGTAGGTCTGACGCGTGCGGCGATACTGGCAGCCAGTTCGGTGTCCGCGTCGTCGCGGTAGCCAGCGCCCACGAAGGACCAGTGGTTGACAACGAGAACGGTGTCGACTGGCGCGGTGATTCCGTGTGCGGCAAAGGCTTCGTCGCGTCGAAAGTTTTTTCGTTCGTCGCGGATAGCGGTGAATGTGGTGGAGTAGCAACGACTTTTTGTCAGGAAGTGCCCTCGGAAGCCGAGCATGTGACACCAGCGGCGCAAGTTAAGATCACGGTAGTGGTAGAGTGCGCCGAGCCTCCAGGCGACACGCATCATCGTCTTGTGATGCAAGGAGATGTTGAGGTGGTCCAGGTGGCGTTCCGAGCGGATGGGCCGGTCCACCGTCTCGGACGCGCCGGTGCCTTTGGTGGCGTACTTGGCGATATACGCCGCGAGGCGCGCTTCGCTGATCCCGCCGCGTTCGTCGTCGAACCGCGTCCCGACACCCCGGATGTCCAACTGGTCGCCCCACCTCAGCTCCAGGTCGCGGCCGTCGGGGCGGATCGTGTGAACGACCACCGAACGAGCGGCGGTGCGCACCGCGGTCTCGAGCAGCTCGTCGCTGGCCCACACCGGTGGCGGATCGTGCGGCCCAGAAGGGCCGTCCAACCTGACGATCGCGTGGAAGTGCACCAAGCCGCGGCGTTGGAATTCGGCGACTTTGCCGTAGGACAGGCGCGCGCTGGCGGGGAAATCGCGGACCCGGATGCCCGCGATCCGGGCCAACTCGCGGCGGAGCCCGGTGGTGAACCGGGACCACAACACCCCGGCGTGCGCTTGCCACAACACCGCCCCGGTGTAGTCGTAGCTATCGGGATACACCGGGGAACCGAGGATCGGGTCGCCGTCGTGGTGGCGGGTGCCGCAGCGGCACGGGGCCGGTCGAGCACGGGCTGTCCGGGCGGGTTGGTTGTGCACCGGCCCGAACGACGGCGCGGTCAACGTGAGGAACGCTCGGGGCCGGTCGGTGATCGTGTCGGGGACGCCTTTGGTGCCGCCGATCAGACCGGCGCGCACCAGGTGGAACGCGTCCGCGGCGTACACGCGGGAACAGCTGGGGCAGCTGGCCTCACGGCGGGTGCCGCAGGCGGTGAGCACGGTGCCGGTGAACGCGTGCAGCACCGTCCCGGTGGCGGCGTCCCGCACGCGTGAGGAGCCGCTCAGGCGGATCGGGCGGGAGCAGCCGCCGACCGAGAGGACCTCGGCTCGCCAGCGCGGGTAGTGCGGTGAGGTCAGGCGGGCGGTAATACGGTCGTCGAGGGTGAACATGGCACACCTCCGGTCGGAAACAAGGGGGATGCGGTGGCCGCACAGCGGCCGAGCTCGGCTGTGTGGCCAAGCGAAGGGAACGGTGTTACTGGTCGAGCAGGCTGGCGATGATCCGTTCGGCCAGGGGTGCTGGCACCCGGGTCGCTCGGCGGATATCGTCGACGGTGACCGCCCGGCCTTGCGCGCGGGCGTGGTCCACGGCCTCGGTGACCTGCCGTGCCAACGCCGCGGGCAGTAGAGGCCCGCCGCTCTGGTGTGGTGTCGAGGGTTGCGCGGGTGGGTGAGGCACGGCCACAGTGGCGGTGGGGTCGAGGGCGATCTTCGCGGCGCTCGCCGCATCGGGGTGGCGCGGTTCGTCGCGGGTGCCGCCGCCGGAGTTACCGCCGTTGGTGGCGTGGGCTTCGACATTGGGGTTGCCGACGCCGCGCAGCGCGAGTTTGACGATCAGGATGAAACTCGCCGCGGGCATCGCCGCGACCACCCACCCAGCGGGAGTGGGTTCGGCGAGGGCCACTTGCGCGATCATCTGGACCACCAGCGCGCTGGTCATGATCGCCATCGGTAGCGACAAGGCCCGAGCGCGACCGGCGAGGTGGTCTCGGCGGACCTCGAACCCAGCCACGATCACCAAGCATTCGATGACCACCGCGTCGGCCCAGGCGAGCCACCCGGCTTGGCCGTGCCGACTCGCCCAGTCGTGGGTGTGGGTGAATCCCGCCGCCGCGCCCACCCCACCCACCAGCAGTGTGACCAGCACACGGGCACTGGCCACCAGCCGGGCGGCCCCGCCCGTGGGGCTGGTCATGTGGGTCGGCGCAGCCGGTCCAGGCTTTCTCGCCAGGACTCGGCCCGCTGCCCGTAGTAGTCGCCGCGGGCACGCAGCAGCGCGGACAGCTCGTCCGTCAGGTCGATCAGGTCCCGATACAGCGGCAACCGCTCATCCACCTCAGCGGACTGGCGGACGGCTTCCGCCAGTCGCAGGCAGGCCCGCTCATACAGCTCCGCAAGCAGGCCCACCCGACGCAGGACCACATCAGTTCCGGTCATGGGAGTGCTCCGTCTCGATCAGTCCAGCCGTGATGTCGTTGAGGTGCCGCCGATACAGACCGGTCATGTGGTCATGCGCAGCCACCAGCTGCCCGGCCAGCTCCGTCAGCCGGTCGAGATCGGCCTCGCGGGGACGTCGACCCGGGCCGTAGAGCATCCGGTGTTCGCCGGTGATCATGTCGATCCACTCACCCTGGTCATCAAGCTCATCGCGCATCACGGTCTCCTTCCGAACTGTCGGGATTCGTGGCGGGCCAGGTCACGCAGACCGAACCGCAAACCAATGACGGTGCCGAGGGAAAAGACCGCCAGCACCCAAAACAGGGTCGAGAACCCTTGCGCGCGGTGGATCAGCCACAGCCCGATCACCGCGGGCGCGGTGAGCTTGGTGTAGATCCATGCCCGCCACACCCAAAATCCGATGCGCCACATCACGTCGCTCCTGTCATGGTCAAGGCACCTCGTAGCCGGTCGGTCAGACCGGTGTGCTCAGCCGCCTCCGGTGCCGGCTGCGAATCCGGGCCAGCGGCAGCGGGTAGCTGGTCGCGCCCGGCGAGCACGAACGCCACCAACTTCGCGATGTCGGCGTCCTCGACATAGGCCGCCCGCACCCGCACCGGGACCCGGGAGCGTTGCCGGATGACGTAGCCGATGCCGGCGGTGTCGGGCAGGTCCGGGATCTCGTCCGCGAGCGCCCCGCGCAGCCTCGAGTTCTCGCCCAGCACCCCGTCGACGTGGGCGGCGGCCGTCAGCCGGAGACAGATCCGCAGGGTGAACAGATCGCGGATCGACACCGTGTCTTTGGTGGGTTCCTGCACCAGACCCCACATCGAGTGCCCGGTCGCGCGGCCTTGCGAGCCGACCAGGGCGAGCAGGCGGCGCACTTCCCGGGCCACGAGCGGGTCCCCGTAGGCGAGCAGCGCGCCCATCTCATCGAGCAACAGGATGTTGAGTGGGGTGTCCCGCGACACGTGGAGCTTGCGTCGCCGCAGGAACGCGAATTTCCTCTGGGTGGCGTGCATGTCGGCCACGTAGTCGCCGATCAGCTCGGCGCACGTGGATTCGGTGGCCGCGTACCGGTGGCAGATGTCGCTGAGTTGGGAGAATTCGAGCTGTTTCGGGTCGCAGCACCAGATCCGCACCAACCCGTCGCGGATCAGCGGAGCCAGACCCACCAGCAGAGACATCGGGATACTGTTCTTGCCCGCGCCGGTGGCTCCGGCGACGAACAGGTGTTTGCCCGCCACCGGGAGTCGCCAGTCCTGGCCGTGCTCGGTCTCCCCGACATACACCGACCCCAGATCCACCGCGCCGGGGTCCTCGGGCAGGTCCGGGGCGGGGATCGGCTCAGTAAAGGCTTCCTTGCGTTCGATCACCAACCCGGCCACCCCAGGTTTCACCCGTTCCACCGCGACCCGCTGCACCCGCAGGGTGTCCGCCAATTCCACCAGCCGGGCCTCGAAGGTCGCGATCTTCTGACCCGGGAGCATCCGCACCAGGATGCTGTCGATCGTGGGTGAGTACGAGCGGACCCGGATGATCCGCGGTACCCGCTCCACCCCCGTGCGCCGGTGGGTTTTCGACAGTTCGCACGCTTCCATCGCGCGCCACCACCGTGGCCCGACATACACGCCCCACCGGCGCACCCCCGACCGCAGCAACGGCGCGGCTATCGCGTCGAAGCTCATCGGGTGCCCCCGGTACCACACCAAACCAGCCGCCCCGACCGCGCCAGCGATGATCGCGGGTGTCCACGGCCCAACGGTGGCGACCAGCCACACGAGCGCGGCTGGCATCAGGGTCATCAGCGGATGCCGCGCCAACCACACCACGGCCCGGATCTCCACCCCGGCCCGGCGTTTCGTCACATGTCCTTCCGTGGGATCCACCTCCTTTCTGTGTCAGGGCAACAAAAAAGCCGACCCGCACCTGTGTGCGATGTCGACTCCTCGTCGCTTATCTGGTTGTGGCCGTGGGGCGCTAGGTCACCGCGGCTCGCGCGTCCGACAGCGACACCGACAGCAGCGCCGCGGTCTTGGCAACCCGGTCGTGCAACCCGGCGAACCCTTCCCGCCGGGCGGGGATACCCCGCATCGCGTCCTTGAGTTGACGCAGCGTGGCGTCGATGTCGTCGAGCACCCGATCTACTTCATGCGATGCCATTTACAGTCTCCAGTCCCGAGACACCAGTTCCGCCTCGTACTTCTTCGCCCGGCCACGTAGGTCATCCAGCGCGTCGAACGTCGCCCGTCGATACCCGATCAGCTCGTCCTGGGTCGCCACGGTGAACCCGCCTGGGCGGTGTTTGTCGTCAACCCGCTCGATCAGCGGATCGACCCGCTCCAGCGCTTCGAGCACCATGTCCATCGCCGACACGAACTGCCCATACCGCGAGCGTGCCCGCGCGTTCACTACCTCGATCTGCATCGTCTGCTCCTTTCGTGTGTCAGTCTTCGCACGCCGCGGACTCCACCACGGCGATCATCCGTTGGCACCGCTCAGCGATGTCAAGCGCTTGCTGACCGGCCGCGACGGCCATCGCCGACACCTCGACACTGGTGTCGGCGATCCGCCCGGACGCCCGGTGCATGAACAACGCGATCGCGCTGGTCGTGACCGCCGTCTTCGTCACGAACTCCGCCAGCTCGTCGCGGTGGCGTCGGGAGATCACCCGGCATCACCCCGACGGGAGCGGGTGAGTTCACGGCCGTAGAAATCCGCGGTGATGCCCAGGCTCACTTGCAGGAAATAGAGGTCCGCGATCAAGTCCTTGACGGTCACCAACAAATCGGTGTCGACCTGGGCGACCAGTGGCAACGAGCCGGTGAACCGCTCGATGCACAGTTCGGTGGCGCGGTGCATCCTGTACACCAACTCCAACACCTGATCCGGGGTCGCTGGCGTGCTCACCACGCACCACCACGCCGCTCGGAGTCGTCCTCTGCCGGCAGAGCCGCGACCAACTCGGTCAACGACGCCATGTCCCGGCCGGCGAGCAGCATGTGCGTGCAGATCGCCGACAGATACGCCGACAACCCGATCCTCATGTGCTCCACCGTCGGCAGTAGGTGGTGCACGATCTCTTCCAGGTGCAGCAACGATTTTCGGGTGTCGGTCAAGGTGTCCACCACCTGCTCACGCGACAGCGAGGTCACCATCACGCACCCACCGGCATGCTGTCGGGGCCACCCGCCACACGGCGCAGCAGCCGCGGCGACACCCCGAGTTCACGTTCGAACTCGGCCACGACACGCCACCGCGCCGAACCGGGCTCGGGCCGGGCGCAGTAGATCTCGGCCAGACGCATCGCGATCCACGCCTGCCGAGCATCCACGAGCCGCCGTGGCAACCACGACACGACCCACTCGCCGGGTCGCTGGGCCACCCGACGCGCGGTATGCGGGCCGCTGTCGCTCCACATCGCTGTGTCCGTCACATAAATCACACTCACACCTCCATAACCGTTGACACATAACGAATATGACACCGTGAACCCGCGTAACCCTTAAATATCAGGGAGTTTCCTGGCCTCGTCGTCGATGTACTGACACAGCAGCACCGTGCGATCACGCAGGTACAACAGCAGGGTGCCCGCCTCATGCGCCAACACCACGAAGCCCAATCCCTGCTCCTGCAACGGTTCTTCGCTGCGATGCAGGAAGACCACCATGTCGTGGATAGCGTGCGCTTGCGCGTGCAGATACTCGACGGTCGCCAATAATTTCGCTCGCGAGGGCACGGCGATCACCAGGGCCTGGACTGTTTGGCGTGCAACCGGTCGGCCAACGCGTCCAGTCGTATTTCCATATGGCTGGCGTCGACCGCGTGTGACCCGGCCATCGCCGACACCGTCTCACTCACCGGTTCCAGATCCTCGGACACCTCGTCGAGCCGATCCGACAATCGCCCGCACTCCTGCGCCGCGTCCCGAAAACCGGTGATCAGCGCGTCCACCACCGTGGATGTCTCGTTCACTCGCCATCACCGCCTTCGACCGGTTCGGTCGTGGCGTGGCGAAACCACGACGGCCGGAAGCTGCGCGGCAGACTCAGCGCTTTCTCGTAGTCGCGGGCCACCAACCCCCACGACGAGTTGGCCGCGGGCTCGCCGCTGTAGATGTCGGCCAACGTCATCGCGATCAACGCCTCCTCGCGGCTGAGCACCCGCTGCGGCAGCCACGACACCAGCCAATGATCGAGCCGGTACGCGCGATGATCACCCGCCTCGCTCGACATTCCGTTGTCTGTCACCCGAATCATGCGACTCCTCTCCTTAAATATCAATGAAAACAACACAGTTGACGTCGGTGTCCACTGTGGAATCGTTGGACACCGACGTTTTTAGGCATGACAAAACCCACTCTGTACTTGACAAACAACATTTCGCGCCAGACATGGCGCGACAGGAGCACGGTGGCCGCGATCAGCGGCCAGACCGTGGAATCAGGACTCGTCGCCCGAATAACCGCTCGCGGCGTACGCCGCAGACGAGGTAGTCGAGGCGGCTGCGGGCTTGAGTCCGTCGGCCTTGAACCACAAGCCGCTCGACGCGGTGAGACGCGGGTTGTCCCGGTCCGGGATCTCGTACGTGTTCAGCAGCGGATTGACCAGCTCGACCACCATGCCCTCGGTGAACCCGTCACCCGGGTCCGCGCCCAGGTTCACCCGGATCTCCGCGCCCTTGCCTTGGCGTTGCCCCTCGACGGCTTTGGGTTTGGCGAAGCACACCACCACGAACTGGAGCACGCCGTCGCGGTTGGTCACCGGCTCCAGCTCACCGTTCTCGAGCTGCCGTGTCTTGACCGTGGGCGGCTCGGTCACCCGCAGCGTGTAGCCCATCAGATTGATCGGAACGTCTTGCATCACTCGCCTCCTTCACTTCAACTGTCGCAAGCATCGCAAGCGTATCAGTTGTCGCAACCGTGTCAAGATCAATTGCGACACTTGCGACGATTTGGGAGGTGCGGGGAAGAGGTAGCCAGCGTCCGATAGGCACGCCGAGCGCGGAGCGTTACCCTGGGTGCTATGCCTGAGTCCCGCGCGCGTGTCGATCGCAAGCCCGTTCGCGCCGAGCACGTCGCGAGCCAGATCCGCGCGTCCATCGTCGCCGGGGAGTTCGAGGCAGGCCAACGATTACCAACGGTCAACGAGCTGGTGAAGCAGTACGCCGCAGCGAAAAACACGGTGGTAAAGGCAATCTCGATCCTGCGCGAGGAAGGGCGTGTGCAGCCATTCGAGGGCAGCGGCGTCTACGTCCTCGATCCTGACGACGCTGCTCTCGCCGAGGAAGTCGCCGGCGAGGGCAGCAGTGAGATCCTGACTGAAATCATGCGACGTCTCGACATTTTCGACGAGCGGATCACCTCGATGGAGGCGAGCCTGGCGGAGGTTCGCCGAGCAAATCCTCCTGGTCGTCCTGCAACTGGTTGAGTCGGCGCGAGAGATTGTCCATCCGCGCGAAAACCGCTTGTGTTTGGCCAACCTCCTCGCGCCGAGCGTCATCGGCTAAGTCGCCATCGTCGCCCGACCCGTCGGCAGTGCCGTCGTTCGTCACAGAAACACACCTTTACCCTCGCCTGATTTGTGCAGCGCGTCGAACCGCCGCTTCGACTGCCACTGACAGAACGCGCCCCAATGCGCGAAGAACCTCGAATGCCGCGGGCCCCGCGGCCGCATGACATCGAGTGAAACTTCCTCATTATTAGCAAAAATGAGACTGTCGGTGTTGGGGTCGTCGCAAAAATAGGCTAATTGTGAGTACCGACACGGCAATGTCACGAATGCAATCTGCGCATATAGTCCGTGAGGACAATCGCCGGCACAACCTTGACCCGGAATGCGCTGCTCTTTTTTCTCGCATACGCCGACGTGCCGTTTGTTCGGCGATGGTTCAGCGTCGCCTATCGCGATCGCGGCATTCCGACTGCTGGAGAAAATCCTCCAACCAGGGAAGCCGTTCGACACCGAACTGATCTCGCAAGCGTCGCCACACCGCGTTAAGCGCCCGCCTCTCGCACGCAAGCCGACTCTCCCGGCGACGGGTCACCGCAGCGACAACCTGCACCGCCGTGAGAAACCCGGCCACGAACAAGCCGCCCGCGCCCAAGATCAGCAGCGACACCGAGGTACTCGTCATCGCACTACTCCTGCCTGTGCAACGAGGGCGCTCATGGCATGTGACAGCACCCCGCCATGCTGAACGCTGCATTCGAAAACCTGGTAGACGGCCACGTCGACAGCCCCTCTCGTCAGGGGAGCCAGGTGAGCAGCGCTCCCGACATCAAGCGTGACGATCAAAGGGCCGCCCGACCCGGCCAGCGCTGGGGGGCTTTCCCCAGGGCGACTCCGGCCTCTGACCAGCACAAACACTGGAAGGCGGCGCAAGGATTCCCCAGCGTTGGGTAGCGTTGTGCCGCAGCAGGCCGTACCGTGGAAGACTCTCGCCGTTAGAAATGGAGGGGCGGCCAGGTGCGACGCGAGAGCCAAGGCAACAAGGCCCAGCGAGACGATCTTCGCCGCCAACTGCTGGAACTGGGTTACAGCTACGAGCGAATCGCCCGCGAGATGGCCGCCCGTTGGGGCTTCCGGCCTCGAACAGGCTGGCGACACGCGTATGGCTGGACGCAAGATGAACTAGCAGCACGTTATAACGTGGCCATTAGTAGCGACCAGGCACCTATGACCGGCAAGCGGATCAGCGACTACGAAAATTGGCCCCCCGGAGGAATCAAGCCAACTCTCCAAGCACTTGCCGTTCTGGCGAGAGTGTTTGGTACGCAAACTTCAGAGTTAGTGGACCTACAGGATCACCAGGAATTTACAGCAAATGAACGTATAGCGCTCGAATCGCCACCACTTTACCGCGATGCCCCTATCGTTGACAGTAATGTGCAAACCGCTATTTTCAGATTGCCGGATTCAGAAGAAACCATACCTCGTCAACTCCCGGCCGATGTGCGAGGTTTTGTTGACCGCGTGAATGAAAGTTCCAAGCTTAGCAAGCTTCTGGATCCTGTGAATGGGGAACTGCTTCCTGTTTCGCTGGTCACAATCGTGGGGACGGCAGGCGTTGGTAAAACTTCTCTCGCGTTGCGGTGGGCGCATCAGGTTTACCAAGCTTTCCCGAGTGGTCAGCTTTACATGAACCTCCGAGGGTACGATCCCGGCGCTCCAGTCACACCAGAACAGACCTTAGAATCATTTCTCCGTGCCCTCGGCGTACAAGGGGCCGCTATTCCTATGGATCTAGATTCCCGAGCAGCTCTATATCGTTCACTGCTTGCCGAACGAAGAATGCTGATAATTCTTGATAATGCGGCGACCACGGGACAGGTAAGGCCGCTATTGCCAGGGACCGCAGGATGCTTGACGCTGGTAACAAGTCGCAGCAGCCTCTCAAGCTTGGTCGCCCACGACGGAGCATATCGTCTCAGACTAGACGTTCTCGCCGAACCGGACGCGATCGATTTGATAAGGACAGCAACTGGCGCCTATAGACCCGAGGATGATCCCGGACAGCTAGCCGAGTTAGCTAACTTATGCGCCCGTTTACCGCTGGCGCTGCGAATTGCCGCTGAGCGCGCCGCACGTCGTCCAACAGCCCTCTTAGGAGAGCTTATCGACGACCTTTGCGATGAGTCAGCACTTTGGGACGCGCTCTCTTCAGGGGACGCAGATGAATCTGAAGCTGTTCGCACAGCGTTCGCATGGTCTTATCGCGCGCTATCCCCAGAAGCAGCGCGAGCCTTCCGATTACTGGGACTTCATCCAGGGGCAGATTTTAGCACTGCGGCCGCAGCTGCCCTGTTTGGAACCTCCGTCAATAGGGCACGTCACCTACTTGAGGCTCTGACAGATGTCCATCTAATCGAGCAGGCCACGACAGGAAGGTGCCAATTTCATGACCTACTGCGCCTCTACGCTACCGACCAAGCAGTCCATGAAGAGTCTAACGAGAACAGGGTTGAAGCTACGCAAAGACTCTTTACCTGGTACCTGCATTCAGTGCGGGCTGCGGCAATAGAAATAAACTTTTCAGAACCACTGCCGGCAGTTGATTACCAAACGGCTGACATTTCCCCCATGGAGTTCACCGAGTCCGCCTCTGCGATGCGTTGGTTTGAAGCGGAAAGGGGAATCCTAGTTGCAGTAGTTAGATCGTCCGCCGAAGCTGAAATGTATGCATTTTCCGCCCAGCTCGCTTTGTCTTTACGTGCCATATACATGATGGTCAACTACTTTGACGACTGGTTCGCTACAACAGATATTGGATTGCGATCCGCGCGCAGGATCGGAGATCGACTAGCAGAGGTTGAGCTACTGGAAAGTCTAGCTATCGGCTATTCGCAGTCGCACCGCCTGAAGGAAGGTGTCGAGCACTACCACAGAACGCTGGATATTAGGCGCGAACTGGCTGATAAGCCCGGTGAAGCGTTGGCGCTCAACGGGCTTGGCATCCTACATCTCGATCGACGCGACCTTGAGAAATCAAGGGCATCATTCGAGCAAGGCTTATCTATCTTCCGAGAACTGAATGACAGATACTGGGAAGCTGTCATCATGGGAAATCTCTCCGAGGTCTACGTAGAGCAAAACCGCCTTCCAGAGGCACTCGCCCTTGTTGACAGCATGATCGAGGTCATTAGAGAATCTCGTGATCCATTGCGAGAGGGCAATGCACTGCACATCCTTAGCGTAATTCAGCGCAAATCAGGCAATCTTAAAGAAGCGCGCCGCTGTATCGAACGGGCGCTAGCTATCGCCCGCGATCACCAAAACTTGGTATGTGAAGCTTATTGGCTGATTGAATTTGGCAGAGTCCAGCAAGAAATTGGCCAGCCAGCGGACGCTTTAGTCGCGTTTCAACGTGCTGCGACGCTGCATCGTAAAATTGGAGACAAAAACCGCGAGGCGCAAGCAATGCAAGCCACAGGAGACGCGTATCGCCACCTCGAAAGACTCGGCGACTCATCGAATTTCTACCGATACGCAGTCAAGTTTTATCGCGAACTAGGGACCCCCTGGGAGTTGGCCATTGCACTCGATAGCCTTGCCTTCGTTCTCGCCGAAGCGGGTGCAACCATCGAAGCGCAGGCGTACTGGCAAGAGGTACTAACACTGATTGCCAACCATGATGATCCAGCAGCCATAAAGCTGCACGTAAGCGTCAGCGAAAGGTTGTTGGGAACAATGTAATTTTAACCCTCCGACAGAGGAATGAGTGGCTCATGTGGGTGCCGTTCGAACGGCCAAGCCCTTGCGAGTAGCTCATCGGCTAATTCCGACATCTCACGCAGATACTCGGTGTCCGTCACAAGGTAAGTGTCCAGAGGTAAACCGTCTAACGTGTAGTCGTACGAGAGCATGAGAAAATCGTCGAAAAGGACGAAATCCTTAAGGCTGGTATCCAGTTCAATATCCGCGATTCGTGCAGTATCAACGATTGATATCGTCTCCCCCTCTTCGACATTCAGTTTGAAGTGCGCCAATTCCCATTTGACGTAATCGCTCAACGGATACTGAATAACTCGCACGCGATAGAATGGAACCTCGGCGTCGTCGAATGGCTTACGCTGCTGTTCCAAACTTTTGCGATCCTGCTCAATGAGCTCTATCGAACGCGCGTAATCGCCCGCGATCAAGGCTTCCCAGCTCGCGTTTCCCGACTCTTGAAAATTCTGTTCGCGCTCCAACTTCACCGTGCGATACTTTAGACGTTCAGTAGCTTTCCAGAACACTTCCCGTGACTCTTCCTCGTCCAGATGCCTTTCAACAACCGAGGCTGGCGGAGGGAACGTGATAGGCGTCCACCTGCTTCTCATATTGTCGGAATATCCTTTCGACTACTGATCATTAGCGTCCGCGGAATTACCACAAGTCGTTCATAGTGCGCCACATGCACCTCAGGCGGCAACGTTCCAGCCGACTGTTCTGTAATATCTGTGCCGATTACCGCAAATGAACCATCATCAAGTTCCCATATGCCAGGGCAACGATCCCTGTTTACTGAAACCGTGGGATCTCCCAAGCGACGCAAAAACCTCATTGCATCCTCCAACTGCGGCTGACCGTGTCAAATTTACCGGTTAGAAAGGGCGTGTAAGTCACCTAGGAGCTGCCGGGTAGTCATACGCACCTCGGTGGCCTCAGCGCGGTGAAGCATTAAGCGTCTTGGTCTAGTGGTGGCCTCCAGCCTGACCTTGTTGGCACAGAGTGAAACAAGGTCAGTGTAGGAGGCCGACTCGGGCTCCCGCTACCCACATTTGGGTAGTTGACACAGTTCACCAGCACGTCATCAGCACGCAGCAGCTCTAGAGTGTTCGGCCAAACATGCAGGTTCAGTCGTAGTCGATCTCCACATGGCTGGGCTAACGGTGTCATCCGCATGTAGTTACTCCGCACGGTGGGATGCGGTGGTGATGGCGCGGGCCAGGTCTGCCGCGTCGCGATGTCGAGGCAGGCGCATCGCTTCGACATGCACTTCGGCGAGGTAGTCCGTGACACGTTGAGAACGGATCGCCGACGCCAACGTCAGCGCGGCCCTACCGGTGGTCACCGCTTCCCGTGCTTCCCCAACCTGGAACAGGGCCGTCGACAGTTGCGCGGTCGAGATCGCGCGGCGTTTGACCCGCACAGGGTCAGTCGTGGCGGTGTACGCGGTCAACGCTTCAATGGCACGCGGGGCGTACGCCCGATCGTGCGCGGCGGCGATCGAGAGAACCCGCCCGGTTTCACTCTCCAGCGTTGCGGCATCGAAACCGCGTGGGTCCGGGATCACCAGGTCGGCGACCGTGGCCGGCGGACCCGCGGACAGGGCCGCGTCTGCCTTGCTCAGCGCGTCGAGGGCGGCGGGGACCTGCCCGGTGTCGGCGTAGGCGCGGGCTGTGGTCGACAAGATCAGCGCCTGGACCTGCCCGACCCGTGACCGGTCCGCGGCGACCGTGCCGAGCTGCAACGCCTTGAGCGCCTCGCCTGCCTCGCCTTGGCGCAGATACACGCGCGCGACCTGCTCAATCGCCAATGCGGTCCGCATCGGATCATCGATCTCCGCGGCTGCGGCCATCGACTGCCCGAGATACCGCAGGGCATCCCCGGCCAGGCCGACGTCATGCGAGGCCCAGCCGACCAACCCGAGCAGGTCAGCCAACACCGCGTACAAGGTGTGGCCGGTCTCGGTGGCGTAGGACCCGCGCAGCAGTTGACGCACCCACCCCAGCTGAGCGAGCCCAGCCTCGCGGACCGCGCCGCCGCCGAGGGCTTTCTCCTGCACCCACAGCACGTGGGTGAGCTGTCGGACCTGCTGCACCTCGGTCGCGCCGACCCGGACCGGGGCGGGTGTGGCGTGCGCGGGTGTCGACAAGATCGCCAGGTCGGCCGCGCCGAGGCCAGCACCTACAGCCACCTTGGCGAGAACACCGAGAAATTCGCGACGGTCGGGCATAGAGTCGGTCACCTCCCGCGCGGCCATCGGGACGGCGGTCAACGCCGCGCTGATCCCCGCAGTGTCAGGGCTATACGCCAGGCCCATCAACCCCCTGGGAATCCCCAGCCCGTCGGCCACTCTCGCGAGGAGGTCGTAGGCCATGACTTGGCGTCCGTGGCAGATCTCCGACACCTCAGACTGCGACTGGCCAGTGAGCGCGGCGATCCGGCGTTGACTCACTCCATGCCGTCTGAGCAGCACAAACACTCCGGCGATGTCCCGCTTGTGCAGTGCTTGGCGCATCAACGGTTCGTCCCACACGCCAGGTGGGATCGCCCCGTTTCCCGTCCCGGCGGTGTTCACCGGGCGGGCCGATTGCAGCTCATAAGCCTCATCACGCGACTCAGAGTAGAGGCGATGGGACGCACTGTATAGCGATTCGGTGCGCGTTGATCGGCGGAGCTGATCGGCTCGACCGATCAGCTACTAGACCACCTGGGCGAATCACCCCAGCTGATCATCAACGACGACGAGGCCGGTCCGGGTTCTCATCCGGGGCGGGCGGAGCAGGCAGGTTGGCGACCAGCACCCCGAGGTCAAGCTCCAAGCCTTCGGCCAGTCGCAAGAGATTGCGCAGGCTGGGGTTTCGCAGACCACGCTCCACTTGGCCCAGGTAGCTCCAATGCACACCCGTACGGGCGTCGAGCTGCTCCTGACTGATACCCAACACCGCGCGCTGCGCCTTGATGCGCGCCCCGAGGATGGCGGCTGCTTCGAAAATCGGTTCCTTGGCCACGGCTTATAGCCGATCGGCTGAGGTGATCGCAGACCAGAGGCGATCAGCCGCAAGCTTGACGGCCCTAAGCCCATAAGCTGTAGCGTGCGTCCCACCGCGTCCCACCTCGCAGAGTCGGGACGCACCCAGATGACAGGAGGCAGTTCGTGCACCAGCGCGGCAGTGGCGGTTCCGGTGGCACCCAGGGCAACACACACGAGTCAACCGATCCCAAGAAGAAGTAACAGCCGCTACCAAAGAACAACCCCCGGCGCATCAACCGCCGGGGGTTGTCTTTATGTAGCGTAAACCGGAAGAATGAAATGGCTTCCGTGCGCTATTGTGCCTTTTTATGGGCGCAGGCGGGAAAAGGCACGATAAAAGCACGCTACTGTTTCGTCTCTACCGTGCGCGGATCACTATCATCGCCCTAATTCTTCTTAGCGCCGGAATCGTACTACTGCTCAAAACCACAGGGAAGCTCGCTGAGGCGATGTCAACCACACTCATCACCACGGGAGGTCTCGGCATCTTCGGTGATTTCGCGGCGCGCACGATCGCCGAAGCGCGGGTTATCGAGCTTCTCAGAAAAGTTCTCAACGCAACAATCCACGGTCCGTTTCGCGCCTTGTTCGACCAGACGACACGGGCACCGTTCCAGCGTCACGACGTGCGCATCGATGTCACGCTGACCACAGCTGGCGAAGCCAACGAGGATATGATCATCGCGTTGGTTCGAAGCGAGCTTCGAACCAACGCTCCCCTAGGGGAGCGTCTTTTTCTGTGTTCTCCCAAGCGTTATCCCCGCGACTACTATCACCGTCACGGATTTACCGAGCACTGGACCATTGATCCCGCGCGCGGAATCGCCGCCGATGATCCCGACACATTCACCGTTCTGGACTACAGCATTAACGGTGTGTCGCAAGACATCCAGCGTTCGGCAAGCAAGGGCGAACAAATCTACACGGTGACACCGCGCGACGTGACAGCCTCACCGGGCGAGCTCTATCACGAGGAGTACACCTACCGCGTTCTCATGCCTCGCCACGGGCAATCGTTGTACTTCACCGTAGATGTCCCAACCCGAAACTTTTCGTTAAAAGTCAACCATTTCGACACCGGCATAAGTCGACTCACTCTGGTGGATTTCTTCGCCAGTGAAACCGAACCACGCATCAACGCCAGTAGCGCCACACTTCCCGCGCCCCCATCCGTGAGCGTCGACGGCTGGATCATGCCCACCTCCGGCGTCGTCATAACCTGGAACCTCAACACGCCCGCGCTCGCGAAGAACTAATGCTGTTGGGTGTGGTTCGTTTTGAGGGAGGGGCTCACCCAGCGAGGATGTAGTCGTTTTGCTGGTGGGTGTAGCGGGTTTCGTGGCGGCGATAATGTTCTTTGAGCAGGTGGTAGGCCCAGTACTCCTCAAGG
>NZ_JAYMZS010000008.1:0-39436 GCF_035828755.1 Amycolatopsis sp. H20-H5
TCGCTGTCGTTCAGTCCTATCTGGACACCGCCACCAAATGGGGCATCGACAAACTCCACGCACTCCGGGAACTGTTCACCACCGGCGCCTGGCTACCACCAGCACTCACCCCCAGCTGAATAGGTACGGTTGAGCCTGTCGAGCTGACGACGGGCTAGTTCCATGGCATTCGACACGACAAGCCCGCATCCCGCTAATCCGATAACCCTTCTGCCATAGAGTATAAGTAACACCTATAACCTGGTCGTGCCCACCATCAACCGGTCTATGACCACGGTGACGATCCTTCGGGTCGTCGCACATTCACCGAACTTCGAGTCGTTCGGTGCGGAGATTGAACGGCAAATGGAGCTTAAGGGGCCTCGGTCTATGGCGCGATACGCCGACTCATCGAGCGTGGTTATCTTCGCGTCACCCGCGAGGAACCCGTCAAGCATGGCACCCCACGACGCTATGTTCAACTCACGGAACTTGGCAGGAAACTCGCCTCGAACTGGGGTGTGATGCGACGCGAAACCCTTGCCGCTGAACGACTCCGCAGCATCGCCGACATCTTGCGTCTACCCAACGGTGGACGCCTTCAGCGCGCCGCCGACCTGCTCGACGAGCATGCCCCTTTCGATGCCGACTTCGATCCGGCAGCGCTTGTGGACGCCATCCTGGGTTGACCAGGAGATGGGTTCACACTGGCCTAGAGGCCGAAAACCCGATGGTGCTCGCGCGTGTACTCTTCGTGGGCCTGCCGGTACTCCTGGATCTCTACGGCGTACTTGTGGCTGATCTGATCAGCCAGCCACTGATCAAAAATCTCTACCTTGCGCGCATAGTCGGCCACTACGTCAGCGATGTCGATCTCCGCGCCACAGCGTTCGATCCACGACTTCGCGTCGCTATTCCACCTTTCCCAGCGGAGCAGCGGTTCACATGGCAACACCAACTTGATCTCATACACTGTTGCCGACATTGTGCTGCTGCTCTGACCGACCGGAAGGTCACGATGAGCCATATAGTTCCGAAGACCCTTCAGGAACACTGCTTGCATGTCGCCGTTAAACGTGGCTGCCACGTTGTCCTTGTATGCCTTTGTGAACTCGATGTCAGCCGCGAAGTGCTTCTCCATGAACCGACGTTGATGGTCAACACGTGTGCTCAACGCCGTTAGAACATTGTGAAGCAGCCGCTCAGCCTCCGAAAGCATACCGTCATGCGCGCCGGGATTCTTCACTTCCATGATCGGCAACGAGAAACCGGGATCTTGCAGCTGAGCGACAAATGCCTGATACTGCGCAACATTGGCCTGAAAGACATACGCAGTACGCTTGACCCGATCCACCAACGCCAACCCCCGATACCCTGGCGACCCGCGCAACTCCCGCTGACGAGTGACCAACCACGGCTCACCCGGCACCACCACTGACTCGCCGACCGGATCAGCGGCAGCGCCGCCCTCCTCGCTCTCCACAGATCGCATCATCCCACGCACCACCCGCGTGAGCGGGCGGAGCAGGCGCTCGCCGCAACCATCCCTCCCAGTAATCGGCAGGTTGGCACCCGACAGGTTGGCGATGAAGGGCAACTGCTTCGTCGACGACGGGGCACAAGCCGGTGTAAACCGAGAGGTTGCGGCCTCCTCCCCGACCAGGAGCGTGGGACGCCAGCCACGATGTCAGCACGTCACGTAACGTTTCAGTGACTCACCGGCATGCCCAAACGGGCTTGATCTGCTTGGCTGGGAGAATCCGTGCCTATGTCTGATCTCGCCACCTGGCGCGCGCGTGCCGCCGACCCCGATGTGGTCGCCGCCGCCGAGGTGTGGACCGACCGAGCCGCTCCGACAGTGGTCTTGCGGTCGCCACCGGCCGAAGTGTTGGACTACCTCGTCGACGAGGGGTGCTGGCGGGGGACATTGAGAGCGGTGCTCGCCAACCCGTCGGTGCCGAACACGGTGCGGGCCGCCTTGGCGACGCGGGCCAAGGGCAAAGCACGGGCGACAATTTCCCAATACGCGCTGCGAGACCTCGATGACGTGTCGGGGATGGTCGCGGTCGCCGCCGCGATCACGCCAGCCGAACTGGAGAAGGCTGTCAACAGCCTGCGATTCGGATGGGACCGGGACCGGGATCCGGATGTGGTGCAAGCGAGGCTGGCCAAGATCCTGCGCGGGTTCACCACCTCGTCGCAGACGAGGTGCCGCGCGCTTGCGGCGCAGGCGTTTCCACTGGCCCTCGGTCCGCGCCACCGCTACGCCGACGGTGAGGTGTCGGCGTCTCGGCTGCTTACCGACCCTGACATCGCGGTGCTGGTCGCGCTGGCCCGCAACCCTCACCTGCGGCATCTGCCGGAGACCCCGGACGGGTTGGAGGTACGGCGCGCGCTGCTGTCCAGCGACGAGCCGCGAGTGCGGACCGCAGCCCGCCGGGCAGGGGTGCATGTGACCGACAGCCACATCGAGGCAGCCTTCGCTGCCGCGCACGGCCACCCGGTGACCGTCGACCCGGACACGATGCTGGCTCCAGCCGACCCGCTGGACGACGACGCGCCCGCCGTGCGGGCGACCGGTGTGGCCAACGGCATCCACCGCCAAGACGGTGCCCGGTGGGCGCGTGTACTGGCCGATCCCAGCGCCCAGGTACGCAAGGCGGCAGCGACGCATGGGTGGGGCACACCCCGGTTCGTCTGGACGGCCCTGGCGTCCGATCCCGATCCCGGCGTGCGCAAAGCGGTCGCCGCGTCCCGATGGGCACCAGCAGAACGCCAACGCCTGCTGCTGTCCGACTCCGACCCCAGCGTGGCCGCCGCCGCCGAGGCCCGTGACCCGCTGTCGCGACAGGTGCGGGTCCACCCATCCCTGCCCGCCGACGGTGGGATCATGCTGCCTGTCAGCTACACCCACGATCCCCGGATCCGGTTGCTCGACGTCACCGCCGCCACGCTGACTCTCGGCCAGCAGCACCAGCTCGCCGAGGCGGCGCGCGCTGATCGGGCAGCGCGCGCCGAGGCCCGTGACCGCGTGATCGGGGGCCTCGGCACTCACCTCGCGCACGCGGACTGGCACGCGGACGCGGACTGGATTGCCGACAGGTGGGGTCGCTGGACTCAGGTGTTCGCCGTCCCGGCACCGATCAGCACCCTGGGCTGGGCACGCGATCGGGCCGCCGCCCCATTCCGCGGCCTCGACACCGCCGACGACCGGGTGACCGGCGCGCTCGCCCTGTTCGACGCCGTCCTCGGTCTCGCCGCAGCGCCCGACACCGACCAAGGCAACGCGGACCGAGCAGTGCTCACGCAGCCGTGGGAACGGGTGTGCCTGCCCACCACCCACACCGCGGACACGGTCTATGGCGCGCGGACGGCGTCCGCGCGCCAGTGCTTGACCAGCGCCGCGCGACTGCCCCGCAGCACGCTCGACGCCGTGCTCACCACCCGCATCGGCATCAACGAGCAGCAGTGGAAGACCGCCCGGAACGAGGCGATTGACGTGGCCGCCGGACCCGACGGCCACGTGTACGCCGCCCACTTCCTGTTCTGGGACGCCGTGGCTGCCGCCGAACTCGCCACGCGGGAGAAGCCCACCGATCCGCTGCTGGCCGACGCGCTGTGGGGCGCCGCTGCCGCAGCGGCTTACACCGACACGCTCTCGGCCACCACGATCACGGTCCTGACCCTGCCGTGGACCGCAGCCGGGCTCACGCCCACTGTCTAAACCCCAACTCCGATCAGGGCACTAACAAAGCCCAAGCCCGAGCGCCGGCAGACCGTCGCTCACGGCAGTGACAACGCCCAGGTCCGAGCACTCGTCACCGGAAACGTTTGGCTGAACGTCTCACAAGGGGCGGTGGTCTTGGCCGGGCGCCTCGCGTGGGTTCGGTGCAGGCGGAGATACGTGCTCGCCTGCGAGGTGGACGCGGTCGCGGCCGGCGTGCTTCGCGTCGTACAGGGCGGTGTCGGCGGCGACCTGGAGTTCGGTGAGGTCGGTGATCGCCGGGCTCGGGTACAGGGCGCCACCGATGGAGATGGTCAGATCGTCCACGGTGTCCGCCGTGTCGTCGGCGGTGATGTCGACGACCAGCGCGCGGACCTGGCGCAGGATGCGTTCGGCGATGGAGCGCAGTTCGGTCGTGGTGACCTCGGGCAGCAGTACGGCGAACTCTTCGCCACCCCATCTGCAGGCGGCGTCGTAACTGCGGACAGCCTCGGTGATCGCGTCGGCGACGGCGCGCAGCACCAGGTCGCCGGCCACGTGCCCATGGGCGTCGTTGACTCGTTTGAAATGGTCGAGGTCGAGCATCAGTACGCCTGCTGACATGCGGGTGGCGGTGGCGCGTTGCAATGCGCTGGTGGCGATCTGGTGCCACCAGGCCGGGGTGTGCAAGCCGGTCTTGCCGTCGGTGCGGGCGTCGTCGCGGAACTGCCCGAGCAGCAGCGTGCGGTGGAACGCGATCAGGCCGCCGACCATGCCGACGACCAGCAGCCGGACGTCGAACTCCAGCAGGCCCGCAGCGGCCAGGCCGAACGCCATGGCGCCGGCCTCGACGATCTGCTCGGTGAACTTGCTGAGTAGTTGCGAGGCCCGTAGGTCCGGCGAGCTGGCGAGGATGGCGCCGAGGATGAGCGCGTAGTTGATCAGCCAGCGCAGCACGGCTGCGGCGATCACGAAGCCGAGGCCGATCCAGCCCAGGGGAATGCCGGGGTGCGGGCCGGGTGCCTCGGCCAGCACGAGGGCGGACGCCTGGGTCGCCAGCAGGACGGTCGCCGCCGAGAACACCCACCGGTACAAGGGCCTTCTGCCGCGCCATACGCGGAACCAGACGTAGCTCTGGAGGGCGATGACCAGCACGCTGGCCAGCGAGGCGGGCAGAACGAGCACCGCGCACCAATGCCACGGTGTCAGGCCATCGACGAACGGACCGGTGCCAGCGGTGAGCTTCCGGGTTCGCTCGATGCGACGGGAGCCCTCCACATGGGCGATCGCGCACCCGAATAGCACCGCGAGGCGAGTCCAGTCGGTGGCGGTCACCGGGAGCATGCCGGTCGTGGCGACGGACGCGGCGAGGGCGGCGGCATCGACGATCAGCACGTAGAGCAGGACCTGGCGGGGTGTGCTCCACAGCTCGAAGCCCCGCACCCACCGACACGGTCTGCTCACCTGCGGCCACCCCCACGGTGACTGAAAAACCCAAGATGACACGTCTTCACGTTCCTGTGACCAGCGTAATCGAACTGGCACTCCAGGTGACCGAGCTGTGGGAGACCATATAAACGGTACCCATCCGGCGCAGTCCACACCGGACACCGCGCCCGCAGCCCGCCGTGGCGACAGGAGGTGATCGGCCGTGCGTGAAAACACCTGGCGCGAAAACACCTGGAAGTGATCTCCGGTCACCCGTCCAGCCGTAGGTCCTGGACACGCTGAGTCAACCGGTGTCGGTGGCTCGCGGGTCCACGACGCTGGCCTCGCCCGGCCCCGCTTCGTGGGGCGGGGCCGACGCCGCCCGCACCCAGGCCACCGCCGCGCCGCTCGCGGCCAGCACACCGATCCCGCCCGCGATGCCGACCACGACGGACGGAGCGAGCACCTGGGCGAGCAGGCCAGCGGCGACGATGCCCAGGCCCTGGGCGGTCTGCATCGCGGCGCTGGCTAGGCCGATCGCCTGACCTCGGGAGGCGTCCGGAACGATCTGCACGAAGGTCGTTTGCACGACCATGTCGTGCGCCGACAGCATCCCGGAGACCGCCCACAGGACCACCGAGATCGCCAGCACCGGTGCCCACGCGGTCGGCACCAGGACCGCGCAGGTCGCGATCGCCAGCGGCGCCATCATCCGCAGCCGCCAGTCCGGCCGCACGCTCTTGAGAATCAGCATCCCGATCACCGAGCCCGCCGGGATCGCCGCGAGCAACCAGCCCACCACCGCCGTGCCGCCCGCGCCCCGTAGCTGCGCCGCGTAGGGCACCGCGATCCCTTCGGGGATGACGTAGAAGCCGTTCACGCAAGCCAGCGCCGTCAACGCGCGCAGCCGCCGGTCGCCGACAACCAACCTCGCTCCGGCACGAAGGGAGCACCACCAGGTTCGTGGTGAGGCGCCGGTGCCGGCTGCGGGAGGGCGGTGAGCTCGTACTCCCCAGGTGAGCAGGGCGACGGAGACCGCGAAGCTGCCCGCGTCGATCCACAGGGTGGTGTTCGTGCCCAGCGCGGTGACCAGCGCCGCGCCCACGCCGATCCCGCCGACCAGGCCGAGCTGGTCAGTGGTGCGCATGACGGCCATGCCGACCACAAACCGGTCACCGGACAAAATCTTCGGCAAGATCGCGCTGCGCGCCGAGGAGAACGGTGCGTACGGCAACTGAACGAAGATCAGCAACACGACCAAGACCACGATCGGCTGGCCGGGAAGCGCCATGACCGCGACTAGCACCGCCCGCACCAGGTCGGCGACCACCATGACGCCACGGCGGGAGAACCGATCGGCCAAGCCGGACAACAGCGCCCCGCCGGCCAGCGTCGGCAAGATCGTCATCGCATAGGTCAACGCCGTCCACGCGGGCGACTGCGTCCGGTTGTAGACCAGCACCGACAGTGCAACCCGCGCCAGTTGGTCCCCGATGCGGGACTGGGCGTGGGCCAGCCACAGGACCCGGAACTCGGCGACCGCGAACACGTCCCGAAACCGCGCTGGCAGCGCGATCTCTGGTGGTTGCTCGGCCATGCCCACTCCCTGGGCTCTCGCGATGTCGGGGACCTGGACACCCTGGCATGAAGTAGTCGATCCGTCACGCACAACGACCAATGTCGTGTGAACTTCTCACCGGCCCGTGGGGCAGTGTCCGCCGACGGCTGCGCGCACATAATACCTGGTCAACGGGCTGAGTCGGCGGGATTGTTAACCTTCAGCGGGTGCGCTTTCCGGCATGGTCCGTGCTCCAGGCCGTGTGCGGGTGTTCGACGGGGGTATTCCGCGCCTGGATCAGGCCGCGGTGGGTGAGGTGGTAATAGTGTGGCGGCGAGGGGCCGTGTTGTCGCCCGGTCTGCTCTCTGTCCCAGCGTGCATGGACCCATCCGTCGCGCTGGAGTCGAAGGAGTATCGGATACGTCGTGCCCGACAGCAGGCCGGTGCGCTCGAAGATCTCCAGTCCGTAGAGTTCCGTGTTCGGCTCGGCGGCCAGCGCGTTCAGCACGACCCGCACTTTCGCTCTCATTCGATGTTCTCCTCTGACTCGGCTGGTGGTGCTCGCTGAACAGGACCGTCCGATCGAGTCCGATCGCGCTACTTCGTTGCGGGCCTTGAGGTTGGCGGCGGATCGGACGCGCTGCGGGTGATCACCGACATCGCGAGCTGCCAGTCCGATCGGCCGTGCGGGGCGATGGAAGTGCTAAGCGAACAACGGCAGGCAACTTACGTGTTTGTTGGTGAAGGAATTACCTTTACCGATGAACGGCAGGAGATTCTTGAACGAACTGCCAGCTTTTTTATTGCCAATAATGTTAGATTAGTGACAGTGGCACCGGCCGGGACATTTGCGGTAGTATCCGAGGACGAATCAGATTTCATGCCCGTTACGCGTAACGGGCTGGTCCAGTTCGCCATTGAAAAAAAGCTCCCGGTGCAAAGAGCCAAGATTGCCTGGAACGCCTTGATGCATAAAAGCGACGATCCTGAGTACGATCGGAAACGCGGCATACCTGCTGTTCGCTTGGGTCGCGCTGATACACTATAGACCTCGCCGTGATCCACGTCCTGCGGCACCGGCCGACCAGCATCACGGACAAGGGCGACCGCGACCTGGTGACGAACATCGACCTCGCCGTCGAGGGCCTCATCCGCGGTCTGTTGGCCGATTGGGATCCCGCGATCGGTTTTCTCGGCGAGGAACGCGGCGCCTTCGGTGACCAGAACACCCGCTGGGTGCTCGATCCGATCGACGGCACCATCAACTTCGCCACGGCAGCCCACTGTGCGCGATCGCGCTCGCGTTGATCCACGAGGACCACCCCGTTCTGGGTATCGCCGTGCCGCTCCTACATCGCCGTTCCTGGGCCGTGCACGGTGGTGGCGCGTACCGCGACGACGAACCGATCACCGTGTCGGCCCCCAGCCCGCTGGACGAGGCCGTCGTCGGCATGTGCAGCTATGGCAGCGGCTTCAACGCCGCCGTTCGAGACCCCCTGTGCGTCCACGTGGACAGCGAACTCACCGCCCGCGCTCAGGGAGTCCGCAGGCTGGGCAGCACCGCGCAGGACCTGGAGTGGCTGGCCGAGAGCACCCTCGACGCCGTCGTGCTGTTCGGCAACAGCCCCTGGGACACCGCCTCCGGCGTGATCATCGCGCGCGAAGCCGGTGCGCTCGTCCTCGACGCTGACGGTAGCTCCCACACCACCCGTTCACGCGGCGTGCTGGCCACCACCCCCGGCGCTCGCCGACCTGTTGCTGTCGATGATGGCCATCGCCCGCGACACCCCGTATTGGCCCCCGCCGACCGCCTCATGAACGAAATCGCGTCGTGTCGAGCGGGGACGGCCGGGTCCGCCTCCGTCCGGCCGCCTCGGCAGACCCGCCGATCACCAACCTGGGCAGCCCAGCTGGCATGAAAGGCACGTGGTGCGGAGGAATCCTCATGCTCGGGCAAGAACGCGGCTGGCTTGAGTCATACCCATACGACACGCTGGCGCGGGCCGCCCGCGCGGTGTTTCGCCTAATTCCATGTAAAAATATGCTCGTTTAACTTACTGACTTATAACATCTTTCGGGTTTGCGATCAACAGATTTTTATCTGCATCCCCGCAGTGCCGCCGCCCCGTCAACGCCCATGGCCACATGCCAAAGAACGCCATGCCGCTGCACCCATCTGCGGCATGGCGTTCTTCAGGCTTCAGCTAGGAGGTCGCCGGAACTCCCCTCGCCGTGTCGTACAACCAGCCCCGGAAGTCCGGCGAACTGGTGTAAACGGTGGGCTTCTCACCGGGGTACCGCGCCGCCGCCCGGCTACAGGTGCCCACGAGCTGGGGCACGCCGCGTACCAGGGCGACCGCCGGGCCACCGGAGTCACCGGGGCCGGGGCCATCCGTTCCGTGGGGGTTGCTGGTGCAGATTTCCGCCACCGACTGTTGCGCATCGGCACACTTGAGGGGTGGGAGCACCTTCGTTTCAAGCTGCTGGAGCTTCAGCGGCAAGCTGCCCCCTCCATCCGGCTGGTCAACGCCCCAGCCGTAGAGGGTCACTCGTTCACCAGGTCGAGCGGCCCGGCCGCCGAGCTGGATGGGCTGCTCGGTGACGGCGTGGTCAAGCTGGAGCAGGGCCACGTCATCCACGGGCTGTTCCGGTGCACCAGCTGACCACTGCCACCCGGGATGCACCACGATCTTGACCACTTTGGCCGTCTCGCCGCCCTGCCTCCGATCCTTCGAGCCAACCCGTACCGAGAACGACTTGGCCGCAGTGGGGATGCCGCCAGCGTCACCCGGCGGGTCGGTAACGCAATGGGCATTGGTGACCACCCACGAGCGGAACAACAGCGCCGCGCCACAGGTGTGCCAAGCCACGCGACCGTAGGCCGGAGCGTCGTACTGGAGTGAGGCCATCCACGAGGTATTGCCGGTGGCTTCGTGACCACCCACCAGGTTCGGTTGTGCGCTGGCGTTGGCTGCGGGTGTAGCCAAGGCGGTGACCGCTACCGCCGCCAGGGCGGTAGCGGTTAGGACTGTCTTTCGCAACATCTCTACTTTCTCTTGGGTTTGCGCGTACAAAAACCCTCGGATATTCCGAAGGAGCCTTGGTAGCGCGGACGGTGAACGTCCCTTTGCGCTTGCTACCCCAGCCGATGCAATCCATCTAAGACGCGTTGCATAAGCTCTTGTTCTGGCCGAACAGCGACCGGCTTTCGTGGCCACGGCGTCGGTTGTTGGCGAACATATGGCCGCTTGCGGTGTGGCAGCGAGGGCACGGTCGGTAGTACTTCGGTCGGTACGTCGTCCGGTGGGACCACCGGGAAGATTTCCGTATCAGCCGCGGTGAGGTTGACTCGTCCTTCTTCCTCGGCCAGTCGTGCAGAGATTGCCTGCACGGAAACCCCTTCGTCATCCCATCGTTGCAGGCGCGCAACCCGCTGTCTCCGGACAAAGAAGCGAAGCAAGCTGGCCAGCAACAACCCGCCGCCAGCAAGCACCAAGAAGGCCGCTACCGGGTTCACCGCTCAGGTGGTGGTTCACGGAGGGCATGGCGGCCGGTAGCGCCAGGCGACAAACCCAGCTTGTCGGCGTAGAGGTGGACGGCTTGCGACAAGTCGGTAAGCAGGTTGGCACATTCGTGGAGTTCCTGCGCCGTAAGATACCCCGTGTCCAAACGTTCAGAGATATCCACCAGCTGGAGGGTCACCAGTCTGAGGGCGTCAGCCAGCTTCGGTGGCGAATTACGCATCGGGGTTGGCCTCCCCGCCGCCGGACTCGTCATCCTCGGCGTGCTGGTGGAGTAAATCGCCGAGTTCTGTCAGTAGTCCGGCAAACTCGTATTGCTTGGCCGTGGACAGGGTGCCGGTCAGCAAGGCATTGGCGACCGACCCGACATGTTTGTTGACGGCTTGTAAGGCGTTGACTAGTTCAATCGTTTGGTGCTTCATGCCGGATCTCCCATGCACCAGTTGGACGGGTTGAGGTCATCCGGCGGCGCGTCGTCGTTGACCAGTTCCGCGAAGTAGCGAATAGCCTCGATATGCGTGCTCGTTTGGGCGTCGCCAACGGCGGTCAGCCGCAACCACGTTCGGCCACGGACACCGGTATATGTTTCGACATATGCAGCGGCGCGGAGGGTGGCGACTTGGCGCGACAAAGTGGTGGCGTTCAAGGCAAGGGTGTCGCGAATAAACCCCAATCGACACCAAGCGTCATGCCGGAGCAGCAGCAGGATTCGCAACCGATGCGCGCCAAGCAAAACCGGGTCGATGTCACGGAAAAAGGCCAAGTCTTCGAGATGGGTCATGTCAGTGGCCGTTCCGATACGGCTTGGGACCAGTCGGGCGCATGGTGGTGTCCGTGGCTTTCAGGAGCCGCCAGACCGTGTTCACCGGCATCCCGTGTTCGGCAGCCAAGCTGTAGGTGGTTTCGCCTGCTTCGTAGGCGGTCTTGAGCCGCCCGGCAAGCGCTCGGCGTCGTGCGGCGTTGCTCTGGCTGGGAACGCTCATCCGAATGCCTTCACCAGTGCGACCGGGGTATTCACATCGCACCAACCTTGCAAAACCAGTTCGGCTGTTTCGTTCGCAGCTCGGTCGTGTGGCGCTCGATCTCGACGGGCAATGCAGCAAGCATGTGGAGGTAGGCAGTCCGTTCAGTTTCGCCGTAGCTTGTCAGCAATGCCCAACTGGTGGACTCGCGAGCAAGGCGAGTTGTGGTCACGTAGCCCCGCGAACGGAGCAAGTAGAAATGCCGCTTCAGCCGGTCTTGCGAAATGCCCGCCAGTTCGCACAAGGCCGTGAACCGTCGCCACTCCGTAGTGTCCAGCAGGCAGGTAATTCGTAGACGTACAAGGTCAGACAGCACCTCATGCGGCGCGCTCCGCAGGTTGCCAGCCCGTCCATCGCCAGGGGTAATCAGTCGGCATGGCTCCAAACCCGCCACCTGCGGTTTTGCATCTTCCGCTACCCGTTTTTCCACCATGCATCCCTCGTTCGTCTGGCTGATGGCACCCGAGACGGCCGAGGTCGGTTTCCTAGCGTCAAGTCGGGGGTTGACACTGCCCGTATGTCTGTTCTGGCAGGCCAGCCGCCCCGGGAGCCTGTAACTACCTTGGGGTGTGGCTGGTGGTGTGCGTCAGTCCCTGCACATGGCTGTCACAACGTCTGCCACCTGCGGCTATGCTGGCGGTGACGGCACGGGCATACCCTGGAGGCGTGAACGATATGGCGCATGAGCCAGACGAGCTGGTAGCCCGCCGGGGGCTGCTCGGCCAGCAGTTGGCGGCCTACCGGTCGGCCGCTGGACTGACCCAAGGTCAGCTTGCTCAGGCTGTCAACCTCGACCGCACCACGATTAGCCACATCGAAAAAGGCCGCACCCGTGCCGATAGGCGATTTTGGCGTATTGCTGACGAATGGTGCAAAGCGAGCGGCGACTTGCTGGCCGGATTTGCGGCGCTGGAAGCCGCCAAGCAGAACTATGATTTGCAGAATCGGGAAACAGAACTGTCTGAAGCGCGGGCAAAGGCTGAACGCCTGGCCGAAGTTATTTCCCCAAGCCTCATCGTGCCGACGTTGCCCGAAGTCGCCACACTGTGGGAAACGACTGACGTTATGCGTCGGCTCTACCGTAGTGACGTTGGCAGTGAAACGCTAGAGCAACTGCATATGGTGACTGAAGACCTCTGCTGTGAGTACGCCTGGCGTGACGGTGATGAGCTGAAAGCTGACGCCAACCACTGGTTACAGTACATTTCTGGTTTGCTGACTGGCTCTTGTACGCTAAAAGAGCACCGCGAACTACTGGTTATTTCTGGTTGGCTGGTGCTCCTGATCGGTTGTATCGAGTACGATCTTGGCCGCAAACGCCAGGCCGGTTTGAGTCGCGCGGCCGCGTTCCGCATCGGACAAGAAACAGGTCACGGTGAGATCATGGCCTGGTCGTTTGAAATGAGCGCCTGGTTTGCGCTGACGCAAGGTGACCTGGCCGCCGTTGCCGATTTCTCTGAGGCTGGCAGTAAGGCCGCGCCGAATACGTCAGTGGTGGTGCAACTTGCCGCTCAGTCGGCTAAAGCGGCTGCCCGCATGGGGCAGCCTGAGGCCGTGCGCCGTATCCTCGATAACGGCTATCGTCTGCTTGGCCAGCATGAACACCCCAGTCGGCCAGAAAACCACTTCATTATTGACCCTCAGAAGTGGGATTTCTACGCCATGGACTGTTACCGCATTGTCGGTGAAGATGCCCGCGCGGCTGAACATGCCCACGAAGTACTGAGAATCTCGCGGCGGCCAGACGGCACGGATAAAAGCCCGATGCGAGCAACGGAAGCCCGCTTGACGCTGGCAATGACAGCGATGCGCCAAGGCGACCTCGACTCCGCCGCCGATTGGACACGGCAAGCGTTGAGCGCCTCGCGGAAGTCGGCCGACCAGCTCGTGATGGTTGCGGCCGAAGTGCAGCAGGAAACCAAGCGGTTGTTTCCCAAAGACCCGGCTACCCACGCGATTACCGAGCCTATTGCTCAGGCGCTGACAGAACTGCGCTGGACTAATTGATGGGTTATTCGCATGGCGCAAGATCTCGGTAGGTAAAAAAAGGTAAATCTAAACGGAGTATTGTTATGCAACACGAAGAACCTCGAACAATGAAAATCACTGTAAGCTCGGACTTTCCGACCGCTTCATCGTCGTCGCTCCATGGCGCTAATCTCGATGCGATTGCTTTCAATATGGATTTCATTGCTCGCCGCGACCCGCAACTCGCTACCGAGTTGCTACGCGTCTGGCGCAAAGCTAAACAAATAGAAGACCGGTGATACAGTGTCGGCCGACAAGGATTACCTCATTGCCGAAGCCGAACTAAAACGCCTGCTTGAGCGGTAGATTTGCGACCTCTCGGATTTCCCAGAACTTCGGTACATTGGCTTGCGGTCTCAGCGTCACCCGTCGAACATTCGCTCCATGTTATTATTGAGCAATGAGCATTGTCGTAGCCGTTCACAACGGTCAGGAAATCGTCGTTGCATCCGACAGCTTGTCAACTTCCGACAAGACTGGAACCAAGACGGCTGATGACTCGATTCAAAAGGTGCGCCAAGCCAACTCCCGGCTCGCCTTTGCGGTAACCGGTCGTTTCATGAGTGACAAGTTGTCGTTTTTTGACCACTTCGTGTCGGTAGCTACCAATGAAACTGAGCTTGACGCCGCTCTGAATAAGTTATTTGACATGACCGTGCAGACCATGCGCGTACACGCGACCGAGGGGTTTCGCATGAGCCTGATTGGTTTCAACGGAGATACGCCTGGTTTCCGATGTGTTGATGTCGCGAAAGGAGAGGATTTTCAGGCACTCAGTGAAACCCGACGGAATTATTGGGTCAGCGGCGAGCACGACCCCGCAGAACGTTGTCTACGCGTGCTTGAACAGAGGGCTGTCACTAGCACGTCATCCGTGACCGAGATCGAGACGACACTTCGCAACCTAGTAACTGACTGCATCACGCGTTACCCGCAGACGCTTGGCCTGCCGGTTAACGTCGTGGTGCTGCCGTAGAGGTCATGCCGCGTCCTTACTGCCAGCTTCGCGCCACTTGCGTAACACTGAGGTTCCCCCCTTGGACCGGACACTCTGAGCCCAGACAGTGGTCTGGGGAGGGATGTCCTGGTGCCACGTTCGTCGAAGTATCCCGAGCAGTTCCGCAAGGACGCAGTCGAGTTGGTTCGCACCTCTGACCGTCCGCTGCGCCAGGTCGCTCGTGACCTGGGCGTAAACCACGAGACCCTGCGCAACTGGGTCAAGACCGCCGACAAGCAGGCGGCACAACCGGCCGGCGGGTCGGCCGTCACCGACCAGGACGAGCTGCGGGCACTGCGTAAGCGGGTGGCGGAACTGGAAGTGGAGAAGGAGATTCTGTGGAAAGCGGCCGCCTATTTCGCGAAGGAGATGGGTCGATGACCTGCAGGGTGCTAAGAAACACGTATAGGAGCCCCACCGTGTCAACGCTTCTTCAAATTTGACCCCCGGTGGGTCTCTGAAATTTGACCCCCTTGGGTTGGGGTCAGTCCTGGTTGATGGTGTTTTGCTGGTCTTTGGTCAGCAGGTTGCGGCGTTGGCGGGTCCGGTAGGAGTCGCCGGTGAGGGTGAGCACCTCGGCGTGGTGGACGAGCCGGTCGATCATGGCCGCGGCGACGACGTCGTCGGAGAAGGTCTCTCCCCAGCGCCCGAAGGGCAGGTTCGAGGTGACCATGATGGAGCCCTGTTCGTAGCGGGAGGCGACGAGCTGGAAGAACAGGTCCGCCGCGTCCTGGTCGAACGGGATGTAGCCGACCTCGTCGATGATGATCAGCTTGTAGCGGCGGATCTTCTTCAACTCCGCCTCCAGCCGGTTGGCCTGGTGAGCGGCGGCCAGGCGGGCGATCCAGTTGCTGGCGGTGTCGAACAGCACCGAATGGCCGGCCTGGGTCGCCTTGACCCCCAGCCCGATCGCGAGGTGTGTCTTGCCGAGACCGGGCGGCCCGAGCAGGATCACGTTCTCCGCCTTGGCGACGAATGTGCTCGTTGCCAAGTGCGCCAACAGATCCCGCCGTAGCGATGGCAGGTGGTCGAGGTTGAAGTCCTCCAACGTCTTGACCGCCGGGAAGTGCGCGGTGCGGATCCGCATCACCGTGCCTTTGGATTCACGATCGGCGACCTGGCGTTGCAGCAACGCGGCCAGATACTCCTCGTGCGACCAGTTCTCATCCCGTGCCTGCTGCGCCAGTTGCTCCCAGAACGCGGCGATAGTCGGGGTTTTCAGGACACGAGTCAGATAGGAAATCATCGATGGCAAACCATCCTTCGGCGACGTCCCCGAAGACTCGGGTTTCGTCTTGGTGGCGCTCACGTGTTGCTCGCTTTCGTTGCAGGGGCAGTGAAATCGACGCCGAACAGCGCGTCGTAGTCGGGCAGCGCTCGCAGTGCGACGACGTGCCCGTCGGTGTGCTGACGGTCTGTTCCCGTGCGTTGTTTCCTTTCTGCAGCAAAGGCTTTACGCAGGTTCGCTGCGATAGCCTGGTGGGCGGGATCGGTGATCACACCGTGCTTGGCCCACGACCTCTCGTGTTGTGCGACAACGTCACCATTGCAGAACACCGTCACCTCCCGCGCGGAGGCGGTGACGTCGACGAACTTGCCGATCACCCGCGGGTCGACCGAATAGTCGACGGTGTCGGCACGGACGTAGTAGTCTCGGCCCAGCCGGATCCGGTTGTTCAGCCCGATCGGCGGTGCCACCGGTGGCAGTGGAAGCATCGCCAGATAATCGGTCTCCAGCAGGTCCACCGGCCGCCCCTGGAGGGAGCGGACCGTGCGGGCGTTGGCGCGGACCAGCCAGTCGCCGAGCTGGGTGTTGAAGTCGGTCGGCGAGGTGAAGATCCGGCCGGGCAGAAACGACGTTTCCAGGAACTGATTGTTGCGCTCGACCATGCCTTTGAACTCCGGATCCCGCGGTGGCGCCAGCAAGATCTTCGTCGCCAGCGTCCCGGCGAACGCCGCCGCCGGCGCGCTGACCCGTCCGGTTCCGCCGATCGCGGACTCGCGATCCCAGACCAGCGTCCTGCTCACCCGCCCGATCCCGTTGATCAACTGCCACATGCCCGACAAGATGTCCCCGGCCTGGCGCGACGGGATCATCGTGGCGGTCAGGAACCGCGAGAACCCCAACGTCATCACCAGCACTGGCAACACCCGATCCTGCCCCGCCGCGACCGGGATTCTCGGCTCCGGGAACCACAGGTCGCATTGGGTGATCTGCCCCGGTTCGTAGACCATCCGGTCGACCGGGTCGATGCCGACATACTCCGGCCGGATCGCCGTCAGCCGTTTCTTCAACGGCGACATCGAGTGCGACCAGCTGATCTTCTGCGCGATCACCGGAGCGGGCATCTTCGGCCACTCCGCCAGCAACGCCCGGATCTGCGGCTCGAACACATCCGCCACCGAACCCCGAGCGGCTCGCTGGTACTTCGGCGGCCGATCCGAACTCAACGCCGCCCGCACGGTGTTGCGGGCCACACCCAGCCGCCTGGCGATCTCCTTGATGGGCACACCCTCCGCACGATGCAGACGGCGGATCTCAGCCCAGTCCTCCACGTTCAGCACCCTCCTAGCATCGGAGGGGGTCAATTTTCAGAGATCGCCTGGGGGTCAGTCTTCACGAACCGCCGACACACCGCCAAGAGGTGGGGCTCCTATACGTGTCGGCCCGTTGCCGTACGTCACAGCTAACTGCGCAGGTCGGCGCAGGCAGTAGCCACGCGACTTCAATACGTAGCCTTAGCGAACTTGATTAGCCACACGCCGAACTACTCTCCCGCAATCGGAGGCAGGCTATCCCGACCTTCGGCGGTGTTCTCGCCAGCTCGTCGGTGCAGTGAAGCCCAGCCGAAGCGACACCGGCATGGAGAAGTCGACAACGCTGGCGCCGAAGGCGGCGACGAGTTGCTGGGCGGCAAGCGGTACCTCAGCTCGACTGCAGAGGGACCACTCATCTTCGTCACGATGTCCAGCGGCCTCGCCGCCGATCCGAGGGGCGGGTGTTGGTGCGGTCGGACGCCGGACCGGCCGTCCGCCCGATAGGCCACTCTCCCTGCCTCTTCGGGTGATCAACCCAGCACGTACGGGTCGTTGGCCGGGGGGTCTCGTA
Source organism: Amycolatopsis sp. H20-H5 (assembly GCF_035828755.1). NCBI lineage: Bacteria > Bacillati > Actinomycetota > Actinomycetes > Pseudonocardiales > Pseudonocardiaceae > Amycolatopsis > Amycolatopsis sp. H20-H5. Next base: position 17,346 of record NZ_JAYMZS010000008.1, read on the forward strand.
CCGCGGTCTGCGATCTGCCTATGTCAGCTGAACTGGACGCTGGCGGAACGGAGAGGCTGGGGCGGCCCCGCCGAGGGGGGAGGTAGCGGAGCCGCCGGTCACGAACGTATATACCTACCCGCGAGTTGCCAACCCGAGCAGCTCACACCGACAGACGTGTCCAGTGGTAGCGGCCTGTGGTCAGAACGTGAACTCATCGACCGGACGGCCGCCGAGCACACTTCCAGGCCGTGAAACGGGCTCGCATCCTTGATGTCGGGCACTTGGTCTACGCGCGCAGCGATGACCTGGTGGCGCGGTCGCCGACAATGCCTCCGTGGTCGAGTTATCCGCTGTCGCCCGCGTGCGCGCACGGCTGATCACTGACTACGCCATGTACTTCGTCAAGATGTCCAGCGAGCCGCTGTTGGCCGCACTGGACGATGTCGGATTGGCCGCGGAGTGGGTACTGCCTCGCGATCAGGAAACCGTCCAGCCGGACGAGGTCGTGCTCCGCGCGCACCGCGGCACTCGAATCATCGAGCTGCGCTGGGCTGAGATGCAGCGGCGGCTACTGCTCGAGATGGCAGACCTCCCGATGTCGGCTGAAGGCGTCGCACAACTGATGGACCAGCACGCTTCCGGACGGCATCCGTGGCAGTCGTTCAGCGAGGAGTGGAGGGTGTGGGCGTAGCCAGGACGGTTTCGCCAGCAGCGTCGAGACGCTCCTGGACGTCGGCCATGATCTGCCGCGCTGTTGCAATCTCGTCGGCACTTGGCCGTAGTCCGAGTGAGCCAACGTTCATCTCGACTTGATCAGGGGTGGTGAATCCCACGAGCACGACGGCGTTGGGCGAGCGGTTAAGACATCCCCATAAGGCGACCCGGATGAGGTCTTCGGTGCGCGGGCCGACAATCGCGCGCACGCGATCGAGCCCGGCGTTGATGATCGCGATGGCGTCAGGTTGGAACCACCGCTTGCGTAACCGGTGGTCTCCAGTGCCGAACGCGCGTTGAACATCCGAGCGGTAGGTCCCCGTGAGCAGCCCTTGCCCAAGAGGCTTGCTGATCAGGATGCCAACGTTGTGTTCGTCGGCGAAAGAGAACACGCCCTCCGACCGGGATGCTGGGGTCAAGAGGTTGTCTCGGATCGACAGGAAGTCGGGCCGCACGATGTCGAACAGAGCGCGGAAGCGAGCGATTTTGTCACCGCGCTGGTCGGGCGGAGTGGTGAGGCGATCCAGCGCGAAGCGATGGGGGCCGCGCATCCCGATGGCCTTGATAAGGCCCTCGTCGCGGAATGTTCGCATGGCCTTGAGCGCGGGGTGCAGCCGACGGTCGTCGGCACCGAAGTTGGGGTGGTGAAAGGCGTAGATGTCGAGATGGTCGGTGCGCAGGTTGTCCAGTGACTGTTCGAGTTGGCGGCGCATATGACCAGGCTCGAAGCCGTGCTCGGCGGTTCCGGCGAAATACCCCACCTTGGAAGCGAGCACGATCTCGCGCCGGGGGACCAGCGCGACCAACTGGCCGAGAAGGCGCTCGGATCGGCCGTGACCGTAGACGTCTGCGGTGTCGTAGAGGCGGGCGCCGTGCTGCCAGGCCGTTTCCAGCCCAGCGAGGGAGCGTGCCTCGTCGTCGCCGGTGGACCAGCCCATAGGCATCCCAAGGTTGTCATCGGGGCCGCCGATAGCCCAGCAGCCGATGCCGACGGCGGGGACGGTGATGCCGGTGGAGCCGAGCTGTCGGGTCGGGATCAGCGGACGGTCGAGGTGGTCATCGGCGTGGGGTGAGGTCATGCCAGCCTGCTCTGGTCGAGGATGACGGCGAGTTCGTCCTGGATGAACTCGTAGAGTTCGCCGGGGCGCGCGCAGACGAAGACCGGCACAGCGGCCCCGCGGGCGCGGGAGTGACTGTAGAGGCCGACGACGGCGATGTCATCGAACCGGTAAAAGCTGAAGACACGATCACCCGATCGGTAGTACACCTCGATCTGCGCGCCATGGGGCTGCCGGAGGGTCTCGTACGCGCGGTGGGTGGCGGTGATGCGAGAGCGCAGTTCGTTGGGAGTGGAGTCGAAGCGGTCGGCCAGGATCGCGAGGGTGAGTTCGTCGTTAGGGTCGGCCAGGAAGACGCGGATTCGGCTATCCGGCCTAGCGGCCACCTGCGCGAGTTCTCGGGCGTGCATGTTGCGCCAGGTCTGGCCGTAGGCCACGACGATGTCGAGTTCGGTGACCTCGGCGAAAAGCTGCTTCCATTCCAGCTCGCCCAGGTACGTTGCGCCGATCCGGAGAAGGCCCGCAGCCTCAAAATCGCGGGTCAGATTCTGCTGGAGTTCACTCCGTAGTGGAGTTGGTTTGCTCGCCTGATCTGCAAGGCGGGTCCAGGCGATCTCCCAGCGACGATCGCTAGTGGGGATGCCACAGGCGCGAACGAGTCCGAGGACGAGGGTCTTGCGCGGCAAGCGGCGGCCGGCGAGAGCGTCTTGGACGGTACTGCGCGGGAGTGCGATCTTGTTGCGTGTGCCCCACTGTTGCAGGGTCCGGTAGGACGGGTTGCCCGCGCGGAGGCGCACTGCTCGTAGGCATTCGGCGAAGTCGGCGACCGTGGTTGCGTCGAGCGGGTCGATGTCGTCTGTCGGCGATGTCATCGATCTCGGTGGCCGACTGGAAGGTGTCCCATACTGTCCGAGAGCTTACCCGTCTTGGCACGCCTGGTCTTGTGTTGATGCAGGTTACGGGCGCGCGGACGATGGGACAGTCCGGGTGTGTCCGGCGTGCTTGTCGGCCACGGCCTCGTTCAGGTGTGCTAGGTATCCACGGCCCTTCCTGGTGGGGAGCACAAAATGCGCGCGTTGCACGACATCAGCACCTCGACGAACTCAGGCTGGTCGGCGAATTCTCCGTTCTACGGCCAGCTTGTCGAGGCAATTCGCGCCACCTCGGTGGATGGGGCCGTCGCGGACCACATCCTGGCCGCGCTGCCTGAGGTCCCCGAGACCGATCTAACCCGACTGGGCAGGCTCGTAGCGGACGTCGTGCCTGGCAGGTTCAGTCTCACGGGAGGTCTGGATCGTCGACTCCTGTTCGCCGAACGGGCCGCAGCGTTGGGCGGCTGGGTGGTCGCCGACCTGTCCGGACAGCCGCACAGTTCGCGTGAATGGCCGGGGTGGACGGGCGGTCGGGTGAATCTCGCCGAGCCGGACCGCTGGCTGTCCGTCGCCGAGTTATCAGGTGACGCCGCGGACCGGTTGGCACGCCCGAAGGTCCTGCTGACGTCGCTCTACCACCCGGAGTGGTTCCCCCTGCCTCGTTTCTCGTTGGCGATCCATGATCTTGCACGAGCGGCCCGGCTAACGCTGATGGGGCAAGTACGGTTGATCGACATGCAACTGGGCTCCTCGCTAGACGACATCACCCAGTGGGTCCATGATCACCGCCCGGACATCGTGGGAATCTCGGCCACGTTCGGCCAGCACGACCTGATGAGCGACCTGCTCGACCGGCTGGGCCGGATGCCTGTTCCGCCGCTGGTGCTCGCAGGCGGCAGCTTGACAGTGCGCAACGAGGCGATGCTGCTGGAGAAGTACCCGAGGCTGCTCATCGCCCGCGGAGCCGGCGAACCGACAATCGCTGACGCCATGGCGCACTTCCACGGCGACTGCGAGCTGGCGAGCATCCGCGGCATCGGTTATCGCGGAGCACCTCGCGGCAGGGCCATCGCGATCGGCAGCAGACCGAGGCACACTGCGGTGCAGCCGAACCGGCGCCAGGATGCCTTCTTGCCCGAGCTCGACCTGCTGGACGCCACCTTCGCGCGCAACGGTGTGGCGCAGTTGGAGATTTCCCGCGGGTGCACCAGCCACTGTTCGTTCTGTCCCCGTGGGCACAAGGGCTCCTGGTCCGGCGGCAACACTGACGGGCTGCCTTGGATGCTCGCCGAGATCGGCAAGGTCGCTGACCGGCACCCGACGATCTCGCGCACCCTGTACGTGGTCGACGAGGAGTTCATCGGCCGCGGCGAGGATGCCGTCAACCGGGCTCTTGACGTCGCGAGCACGATCAGCCGCGCGGGGTTCACGTGGGAGTCCTCGTGCAGGATCGACCAGGTCGTTCGGCCGGATCGCGATCGCGCCTGGCACCTGGAGCGCGCCTCGATGTGGCGCAGCCTGCTCGGCGCTGGCCTGCGCAGGATGCTGTTCGGCGTCGAGTCCGGCGTGACCTCGATTCTGGAACGGTTCGCCAAGGACAGCACAGCCGAGCAAAACGCCCTGGCGATCCGCACCCTGTCCGCCCTCGGGCTGCCGACGCGGTACACCTACATCACCTTCGACCACCTGATGACCGCCGACGAACTCGCCGCAAGCCACGCCTTCCAGGCCCGCATCGATCTGCTGCTGCGTCCACTGCCCGAGCTGTCGATCGAACAGATCGTGGACGGCGTCACCGACCCGGACTTCGTGGCCGAGCACGCGACCGGGCGGCCGTTCTACACCGAGATCTCCTACATGCTGGTCTCGATGGAGTGCCTGATCGGCGCCCCGTACACCCGCGCGGTGCAATCCCAGGGGCTCGCCGGTCCGGCGGATCCCGCGATGGGGCGGGTCGAGGCACAGTTCGCGGACTGGCGGATCAGTGCCTGTTCCCGCCGCGCGCAAAGGTGGGTCGACCGCCACTTCGCGCTCGACTACACCCTCAAGAGCCTGGAGAAGATCCTCGACGGCGTGCCCCGACGGCGCATGCGCAACGCGCGGGTCGTGCTCAAAGACGGCGCGTTCCGAGTGCTCACCGGAATGCTCGACCTCATCAATACCTACCGCCCAGACGTACCCGACCCTGGTCTTGATCTGGCACTGCTCACCCTATTGGATACGGCGGTCGGCGAGCTGGCCACGACGCTGTCGCTCACAATCGAGCACGTGCTTCCGACCCTGCCAGCAACCAGCAGGCATCTACTCGATCGCGAATTCACTCGATGGTGTGACGCCGAGGGGTGGCGCCTGATCAACGCGAACGACCCATGTGGCACCTGACCTCCACCGGCGCCCCAGGCGCCCTTCAGGATGCCGGAGCTGGTGTGTTGCCTCGCTCATCCGCCGTCACCACAATCGATGGTCGTGCCCTCCCTGGGTCACGGTCACTGCTGGGAGGAGCCGCGAACGTGTCTGGCCGCTTCATCGCGCTGGAAGGGACGGACGGAGTCGGCAAGACCTCCCTCGCGCGCCACCTCGCCGACATCGACTACGACACCGCCGTCGCCCGACTCGCAGCACACCTCCCGACGGAAGCGTGTGCCGGCTCGTTCGCGTTCGTCTCGCGGCGGCAGATCTCTACGACGTCGACCTACGCGGCCACGCTGATGGAGCACCTGTCCACCATGCTTTGGCGCAGTGGCGACGCCCCGGACCTCTCCGATGCATTCTGGGTGTCGCTGCAGGCCGCGTGGTTCACCGCGCATACCGAGACCGTCGTGGGGCCGTTACTCGATGCCGGGTTCGATGTCATCGTCGACGGTTGGTTGTACAAGTTCTTCGCCAAGCTGCTCCTCCAAGGATTTACCGAGCCCGATCTCGCCGTGATCTTCGACCGGGTACGGATGCCGGACGCGGTGATGTTGCTGCAGGCCGACGCTGGCGCGGTGTACGACCGCCGCCAGGATTTCCGGCCCGCCGAACTGGGGATGCACGCCAGCTACGGCGACCTCGACGACCTGGGCCGCGACACCTTTGTCGACTACCAGACCAAGACCGCTGTCAACCTTCAGGCGTTCGCCGAACGGCACGGCTGGCACACCGCGGAGCTCGACCCTGACGAGCCCATCCCCGCCACCGCTCGGCGACTCGCACCGATCATGGCCGCGCTTCGGACGCCGCTTGAACCTGTGTCGATAGCGGTTACGACGAGAAACGGAGAAGCCGCACGATGACCACGACCAGCCCGCTCGCCGCGCATGGCGGAACGAAAGCCCTGGACCTTCCGCAGCCGCACTACCAGTGGCCCGCCGTCACTCCCGAACTCGACGATGCGGTTCGCGCACAACTACACCGATCCCTGTCGGACCGGGACGCCTCTGGCGTAATCGGGGAGTTCGAGGCGGCCTTCGCCCGCTTCGTCGGAGCGCCGCACGCTGTGTCGTTCGCGTCCGGAACCTCGGCCATCCACGCCATGAGCCGCATCGCTGGACTACGACCCGGTGACGCGGTCCTCGCCCCGGCCTACACCTTCTTCGCCACGGCCACCCCCTTCGCCTACGACGGGATCGAGGTCCGCTTCGCCGACGCAGACCGCTACGGCAACGTCACCGCCGCGACTCTGGCAGAGAAACTCACACCTGCGGTCCGGGCGGTCATCGTCACACACGTGTGGGGAAACCCGTGTCCGATGGATGAGATCGTCGATTTCTGTCGTACCAATGACTTGGTGCTGCTGGAGGACTGCTCGCACGCGCATTTCGCGTCGTGGAAAGGGCGACGGGTCGGCACGTTCGGGGACATGGCCGTGTTCTCCACCAACCAGAAGGCGATCACCACCGGCGAAGGCGGAGTCCTTATCACCGGCAACGACCGCTACCGGGAGCTGGCTTTGCTGTTCGGGCATTACAACAAGCGCTGCCAGAAGGAGATCGACCCCAGTTCCGAGTACTACCCGTATGCCTTCACCGGGATGGGCCTCAAACACCGCATTACCACCCTGGGCGCCGCGATCGGTGTCCACCAACTCGACAACGCAGTCGACATCGAACGTCGCCGCCGCGCGGTCCTCGCCCGGTTTGCCGCGGGCCTGGCCGACAACCCGGTGATCGCTCCTGCGGTCGTGCCCGAGGCAGACGGGCAGCACGGCCTATACGTGCTCGGGCTGCGATTCAACCCCGAGAACGCCTCGGTCTCCCGCGACGAGTTCGTTGCCCTGTGCCAAGCCGAAGGCGCCGCTGAGGTAGACGCCCCCGGCTCGACTCGCGACATCAGCCCCGAGCCGCTGTTCGCGCGCCGTGATCCCTTCGCGCCGTGGGTACCCAGCACACCGCCGACCACCGAACTTCCGGGCGTGGCAAGGTTCGCCGACACCTTCATCAAGATCCCGCTGTGGGGCTACGAGGGCGACGAGCCGCTCGTGGCCGGCTACCTCGATGCCCTCGCCAAGGTGTCCGCCGTGGTCGCCCGATGACAGCCGCACCCGCCGCCGAGCAAGCCAGCGCACGCGGACACGGGGTGGCGCGCCACCCCGTGCAAGTCGACGTCGACGGCGACTTCACGCTCGACGACCTGCTGGCACTCCCGGAAGTCGGCCCCGCGCGCAGGATCAACGCCGCCCCGGCAACCCTGGCTGAGTTATGGCAACTTCACGCAGCCGACCACGCCGAACCGACCGCCGGTACTCACGGTGGCACGGTCGCCATGCAAGACACGCCGACTGAGGCCGACGCCGTCCTCCTCCACCGGATCGAAGCCAGCGGCCTGTTCCGACCGCCGGTCCGCGCGCAGGTCGCGGCCCTGACCCCCGACCTCGGCACGACCTGGCTTGCGCTGGCAGCGCGTTGGGTCGATCTCTCCCAATCCTGTGGCGACCTGCGTTTCCTCAACACGGCGTGCAAACTCACCGGTGCTATCTGGCTACACCACAACCGCTCCGACGGAGTGGGGCGGGAGCCAAACCTGACCAGTCAGGTCGCCGCCGTCGGGCGTCTGCTCGGTGAGGCCACCGATCGGCTTCGGCGCCGCCTGGCCGACCGCATCGTCCTCGCCGAGCCCGCCGGCCCCAGCGACGAGGCACTCTGCCCAGGTCGACTCGCGGGTGAGAGCCAGGCGCGGATCGCTGTGTTGGCAGGCTCTGGTTCGCGCAGCACCGGCCGTCTGGTGACCGCAGCGACCACCGCAGGGCTACCAATCCAGACCGTGTGTTGGTACACGCCCCCGCAGACCGGGCCAGCGGCATCGTCGAACTACTCCAGCGCTTGGTACCCGCCCGCCCCGCCCGACCATTCAGCCTCTCCCAGCCTGCCGAGCAACGTCCCCACCACCACGGCCGAATCGTGGGACGACGTGGCAGCAGCGATCCGCGCCGCCGACGCTGACGTCGTTCTCCTGGTCGGGATGCCAGTGGTTCCGGACCACGTACTTGGCGCCGCCAGGCTGGGTGTCCTCAACGCCCACAACGGCGCCCTGCCCACTCACCGCGGTATGGACGCTGTCGGCTGGGCAATACTCAACAACCAGCCAGTCGTGTGCAGCCTGCACGTGGCCCGGCCCATCGTCGACACCGGAGAGGTCATTGCAGCTCACCCGGTACCGATCACTCCCGCACATACGCTGGCAGCCCGAGTGAAATCCACCCAGCTCCGGCTCTTACTCGCCGGGGCCGCGCACGTCGCGGCCACGGGCACCTTGCCCGACCTCACCCCACAAACTGCTGCTGGCACCCAGTTCTACCGCCTGCATCCCCATCTCAAGAGGCTCCTGGACGCCTCGCCCTACGCCCTCGACGACAACCCGCAGTGGACGGTGACTCAGCCATGACAAGCCCGCCGCACCCCAGCTTCACCCAGCTTAGGCAGATCGACTGGAACGACACCACGTCGATCTTGCGTGGCTGCACACCGCTGTTCGAAGCACTGGCCCACGAGCCCGCCCTGCTCGCCGGGCTCGTCGCGCAGGTCGCCGACGACCCGCACCTGGCCGAGATGTGCGAAGGCTACGACTTCATGCACAAGCTCGTCCTCTTTGACGCCGCCGACCTCAATGTCCGGCTCCGGCTGCATGTCTACCAGGCGGGATTCTTCGACCGGCCCCACAACCATCGGTGGAGCTTCGCCAGCCACATCCTGCGAGGCGGCTACACCCACCGCATCTTCGGCCGCGATGATCAGTTCAACGAGGACACCGACCCCGACAGCCTGCTCCCCATTCACGAACGGCTCGAACAACCTGGCTCGGCCTACGCCCTGCACTACACCAGCGTGCACACCGTCCAAGCCGAGGCCGACACCATCTCCCTGCTCGTGCGCGGCCCGTCCGCCAAACAGCGGTTCCTGATCCTCGACGCCGCTGCAGGCGGCTTCTTCTGGGTCTATGGCGCAGCTCAAGAATCACGCGAACAGCGCGCCAGCAAACGCTTGACCCCCGACCAACTCACCACCACCATCACCCGCATCCAACGCCTTATCGCGGACCTCGACCCGGCGAGTCAATCCGCAACCCTCGAGGAGAAGGTAGAGGCACCGTGAGCGACGACGACGCTTGGCAGGGCATGCTGTTCGGCGCCACCTCTGCCGAGGGCGAGACCAGTGAGGATGGCCCAGTCGATGAGTTGCGCGTGTGCGCGCTCAACGTCAACAGCCCCAACCCGAGCCGCGCACAACGCATCGTCAACTGGCTGCTGGCGACCAAGAGCAACACGCTGGTGCTCACTGAGATGCAGCCCTCCGAAGGAGGCCGCCACATGCTGGCCGCTCTCGACGCGGAGGGATTCACCACCACGTGCCCGCCAGGATGGAAAGACACCCGGTACTTCACCGCCGTCGCCACCCGAGTCGTCAAGGCCACTCCGGTGCAGCCAGCCGGGTTCGATCCTCGTATCAGCGCGGTTGACCTCGCCACCGACGCCACGACTGTGCGCCTCGTGGGTCTCTACGGCCCCACCAACGGCATGAGCGCAGAAAGCAGCCACCGCCGCCGCGAATTCCAGAGTCAATTCCTCGACTACCTCGCCGAGATCAACAATTCAACGCTGTGCGTGGTGGGCGACCTCAATGTCGTCGAACCCAACCACCGCCCGCACCTTCCCGCCTTCGAAGACCACGACTACGCCTTTTACACCGCTCTGCTCGCGCTTGGCCTCCGCGATGCCTACCGCGAACTCAACCCCGCCGGCGGCGACCACAGCTGGCTCAACCCCCGCTTCGGCAACCAACGCCTCGACCACAGCCTCGTCAGCACTGGTGCAGGGGAAATCCGAGTTTGCGGGTACGATCACACCACCCGAAGTGACGGCTTGAGCGATCATGCCGCCCTGCTCACCACCATCGGGCTGCGTACAGACCGTGCGGGGGCGAGCGGCCATGGCACCTGGTGAGCAACGGCCGCTCAAGGTGGGAGGCTAGCCAACCAGAGCTGGGGTGCCCAGGCGGGCCAAGAGCTTGTCACGGAAGCGCGCCATGTGCGGATCGAACCGGTCTTGCGCCCACTCCGCAGGGTTATCCAGGGCGAACCAGCGGACATCGTTCGCTTCTCGGGGGTCCGCCACGATCTGCATGTCCTGATCGGCGGCCAGCACGAACCAGAACGACACGTCTGTATGGCTGTGCTCTCCGCGTGTCTTCGTGACCGTCAGGAACAGCGGCTCATCCCCGAATCGTGAGTGGAACTCACCGTCGATCCGCAACTCCTCGGCGGCTTCCCGCAGCACCGTCGTACGCGGGTCCTCGCCGTCGTCAACGTGACCGCCGGGGAAAAGCCACAGCCCCGCCTTCACATGATCGACTAGCAAGACCGAACGTCGCGCGTCATCCAACAGGGCAAAATAGACACACAGGTGTTTATCGGGCGTAGCCGGTCGAGCGATTCGGAACAACGGCGCGCCCGATCGGATCCACTGCACCGTGGCTGCCCTGTCCTGGACCTCGTGTTCGTCGAGGGGGGTCACACCTGCTACCAGGTCGTGCACCACATCGCGCGGATCCTGACCTGCCACCGTCATCTTCGAAGCCCTCCGCCACGTTCGCGCTCAGTTCGAGTCACTGCTCCCGGCAGCGACGTTTGCCGACGCCCGAGGGCGCGTGGCGGACCCTAGCAGCGCCCCGGTCTCAACTCGCGAAGCACACGCCGCCCCTCGTCACGTCGACACGGAGGGCTCACGCGGCCGCGCTGGTCAGGTCGAGTGCCAAAGTCATAGCGGAGTGGTCGGTCAGTCCGTCCGTTCGCACCGAATGGTCGTATCGGCAGGCGAGCACCGCAGTACGGTGCGCTCGGCTCACGAAGGTGTGGTCGAACCGGTACCCGTTACGTGTACCGTCCGCCGAAGGCCGACCAAACCACGAGTAGTCCATAGCGGTCGGCTCTGTGATGCGAAACGCATCGTCGAATCCCGCCCGGCCAAATGCACGATAAAAGTCGTATTCCCATTCGCCGAATACTGGATAGCGTGGATCGTGGGCTGGTTCCAGAACGTTGAGATCGCCGCTAATCACGACAGGCCCAGGCACGTCAAGTGCCGCTTCGATAGTTGGCAGCACGGTCATGACTCGTTCTTGAAAAGCGCGTTTGTCTTGGTTGCGGCGAGCTGCCGGGCCTCGTGAGGGTACGTAGAGGCCGGTAACACCGATCTCACCCGCCGGTAGAGCGACCCGTGCGGCGACACAGCGATGCCCCATTGAGCCAGCACCCACGTCGACACTTGCCAGCTCGACGCCTCGGCCCGCCACAAGCACTCGATATCGATCATTCTCAGACGGCTTCGGAAGCGCCACCCCGAAGCCGTCGTCCGCAAGCACCTTAGCCAGTTCGCCGCCTGACTCCCCTGCCGACACCTCAGTCAGAATAAGGACATCAGCACCACAATCAACCAACCACGCGGCTTGCCGACGAACCCTCGCAACGCTGGCTCGCTGGACATTGCACGTGAGCACCTGGATCTCGCGAGTTCGGCTCATAGTGGACCCGACTTTAACGCGGGCGTCGTGCGCGTAGCTCGGACGCTGCACCGTTGATCCGGACTTCACTCGTCACCGTGACACGTGCGAGGTGTGTCCGCCAGCGAAGACTCCAGATCGTAGGATCTGCTTTCACCGTCGCTGAGGAGCTCGATGTCCAGTACAAGCCGGTCCTATCTGGCGTTCGTGCCCCAGTACGCGCCGGACGCCCACGCGGTATTGGCCATCGTCGACGGCGGTGATGGTCCCGAAGCCGAGGCCCTGGTCAGCTTGCTCGACGCCCCGTCGGCCACCGTGCTGGCGTCGGCACTCAATGGCGTGCTGCTGCACCAGGTCACCGCCGAGCGGCACCTGGAAGCGGTGCTGAGAGGCGCATCCGTCTCGGCACGGAAGACGATCTCCGCGTTGCTGCCTGTCCTGACCGCTGCGACTGATGATCCCGAGGCCCCGCGTGTGGCCAGGCAACTCCCGACGGCCGGCGACGGCGGCTTTCTGCTGTTCCCGACGACCAACTGTCCCGGCCGGTGCGAGGTGTGCGGGACGTGTCGCGACGACTGCGGCGAATGCCCAGAATGCGCGGACGCCGGGTGCGAGATCTGCCTCCCAGTGACTGTGACGCCGCGGACGGCCGCGGTGCTCGGTCACGCGCTGGCCCTCCTCGCCGACGAGGCATACGACTACGTCTACCGGACGAGGATGAGCCGCGACGGAGCGCCCGGCCCGTTGGGTGCGGTGCTGCCCTGCGTCACTGACCAGGACGAGTGGTTCCTGCGCCGCTACGCCCGCGCCTTCGACGACCTCAACTCGGATCTCCAGGTCGGGCGGTATCCCACACCGACCTGCACGGCCGAGGAGATCGCGCTCGACCTGGCGATCCAGGACGCCGAGCGGCTCTACCACGACGAACACGAACTCGTCGCCGACTTGGAGTCCGATCTCCCGGCCTCGCGATCTGACTACGACTGGGACACCCTGCAGGACGTCCTGTTCCAGGACAAGGACTACGAAGGTCTGCTCAGCGACCGGATGCAGCTCGCATGGGACGAGGCCGAGGGGTGGTTCGAGGAGTTCGGCAACATCCCTCCGCGCGATCGCCATCGTGGGTTCCGCCGGTAGCCGTCGCCCTGATTCGCGCGGCACGGTTCCACCTCTCGTGGACGACCAGAGTTTGCTCACAGTTCGACGTTGTCGAGTGCGAAGTGTTCTCTATCCCACTGCCGACGTAATGCGAGCAGGCCGGCCCGGTTGAGAACCGTGACCTCGGATCTAGCGTCGTCTGCGGTACGGGCGACCATGCCCAGCGACTCCAGGAAGGTGAGCGATCTACGGAGCCGCTGGGTGCTGTAACAGCCTTTCTGTCTCCTTGCTGCTGTCTTCGCGGCTGTAGATTCCAGCAGGTCCGGAGTCCGCTGTCTCCACCGCTCGACAAGCTGGGCGCGGTCGCAGGAGGGCTGGGCGTGATCGGTGATCTCCAGGAGCAGGTCGGCGACGTCCACGGTTTCGCCGGAGAACTGCGACCCTCCGAGCTGGATGGAACCGTCCTTGATGCGACGGGCCGCGCCTCGACGGCCGCGTTCAGCAGCCACCGCCTCCGCGAGCCGGTAGCTGGTGTCACCTGCGGTAGGCCACGAGAGCAGGCGCAGCCGAGCCCATAGAGCGGTGTCGGCCAGCGACTCCTCTCCGGCGTGCGCTTGGCGGTGGTCATCGACGGCTATCGCCAAGGTAAGCAGCGCGTACCGCAGCGATTCCACGACGGTGTCGCGACGGACCTGGCGGACCCGGTCGGCTGTCATGTCGAGGTACTGGTGCAAGACGGTGTTGAACAGGTTGGCGCGTTCACGCCAGTGGGTGTACTCGCGGTACCTCTCGGCGTACTCGACAGCTGTGAGCAGGCCAGCGTCGCGCTGGCATTCGGCAAGTCTGATTCCGTCGCGGCGGCGTACCGACCTCCGGCCGGAGCTGGCTACGAGGGTCGTCAGCGCGCGATAGGTCTGCGAGACACGGCCGTCGGCCAGCAAAGCTTCCCAATTGCCCCGGTGGGACAGTGCCAAGGCGTTCCGTACGTATTCCTGGGCGGCTGCGTCGTTGTTTGAGTCATATGGAAGTGGGTGCGGCATGGGGGCTCTCAGGGGTAGACGGTCCGGTTGCTCGGTGCGGCGCGTTTCCAGAGGCTGCGGCAGGCTGGCCGCCGCGCGGTTCAGAGTTCCGGCGGCGGGGGTGTCCCACACGTGGACTCGATTGCCGACCACGAAAGGCTTGTCCGCAGAGCCCTTGATGTGGGCTGGCACGACCCGTTCCTCGTGCTCACAGCCAGCCTCGGCGTGTGCCCGAGGGTTGAGGCAGGTGTTGCGCCGGTCGGGGCGCAAGCGCCAGCGGCGGTTCCACTGTGGTGCGCGGCGGCCGTGGGATCCCGCCACGTCCTCTGCGCTGGCCTGCGTTGAAGGCCGGTGGCGGGTGTGTACCCGGACGAGTTGGACTGTGCCGGTGCCGGTGATCTGGCCTCGTGGGTCGCGTTTCTGGGCTGGGCGGGGGCGCGAAACGGTGTCGGTTTCGGTGAGCTGGGCGTTGCCTATCTGGCTCATCAGCTGCCAGGCTGTGTAGACGATGTGGCACTACTGGCCGCCGTCGTCCGGGTCGGGCTGCGGCCGAGGTCGACCGACCTGCAGCATCGAAAGGGGCGAGATCGGCAAGAGTCCAACTCGACCAGGACACGGCCACGACCGGGAAGACGACACGGTGGTCGGCATCAATACCAGGAACGGTGTGAAGAACGGACCTGCCATTGTCTCGGCGAACGGGTAGTCGACGTTTCCGATGGGTTGAGCGAACAGCATCAGCCCGGCTTCGGCGGGCATCCGGCGCGCCATGACCGACTCGGCGCAGGGGGTGGCCGCGGCGGCGAGCGCGAGCGAGGTCATGTCCGCATCCACCCAGAACAGCTCCGCCTCGCCCAAGCGACGATGCTCTCTGAGGGCCAGGACGCGACCCGCTTCCTCCTGGGCGGCAACCGTACGCGACGGCGGACCGCTGACCAACGGGAACAACGGGCTCGACCCGCCGATGACGCGCATCGTGAAGGCGGCCTGCTGTATGGGGTGCAGCATTTGCTCGCGCATATGAAGTCGTAGGTCGGGCAGTTCGTCCGGGCCGGGCGCGATCCAGGCGCCTGTTGTTGCTGACCTGACGGTCATGTTTTGCTCCTCGCTTCACCTGGTGCTTTCGCGAGATCGCCACGGTCGGGCCTGTCCGAGGTTGGACAAGGTGCTTGCCGGCTTTGCCCGGCCGGCGAGAGCTTTCGGTCACCAGGTGGGTGGGTCACAATCGGTTGGGAGCGGTGTTGTCGTGTCGAATTCCAGTGCGGGGTCGACCTCGTCGAGGTCGTCGTGCCACAGATTCGGCAGGTGCAATACATTGGTGGCTTCGGGGTCGAGCGCACGGCGTCGCGTGTTGAGGTCGTCGAGGCGTTCGCGCGCGATTCTGTCCTGCGCTGGAGATCGCGCAGGCCGTAGAATCGTTTGCCGACGACGTCTCCATGGCCACAAGGGGTCTGCCCGCGCCGTCAGGTCACGAGCGCGAGTGAGTGCGCGACGTGGACAACTACGAGGCCCAGTCGACCGAGATCGGCCCGGTCGACCAGAGGATGAACTCGCAGCCGCGTTCCGGGTCGGCTTCCTCGGGGCCGTAAGCGTGTCCTGCGTGTACCCCGCGGAACTGGCCCGCACTGATCCAGCCTTCGTCGCCGAACCGGATCCTTCCTTGGGTGACGTAGTAGGTCGTGGCGAAGGGGTGGCTGTGCACCGGCGCGGTGAAGCCGGGAGGGAATTTCGCGTAGAAGAGGTTGGGGTTCACGATTTTGAGCTGGGCGGCCAAGTCACCGCTCGGAAGATGTTCGTCCTCGTAGGCCGTCCACGGCACGGACGCGAGATCGACTGCCCATACCGGTTCGACAGCTGTGGTGTCATTGTTCTCATTCATGGCTACTTTTTTTCCTTTCACAGTTTTCGGAGTCCTTTCAGGACCCGATTCATGAGGTCACGGCTGGCTTCTTGTTGAACTCGCAGCGCCCTGGCGGCAGCGGCGCGCTCGGCCTTCACATCGACTGCTTCGCGCGGTGGAGGATCGAAAAGGTCACCTATGCGCGGGAGGTACTTAGTCAGCGACTCACTGTCGGCGAGAGCGGGATTGCTCGTTGCGGGAACGGAGTTAGTCTTCGACTGGCCTGGTATTTGCGGTGTTGCCCCGGTGGGTTCCATCCACGGGAAGGAGTGCCCATGGGACAACGGTCCTCCTTAAACGAAGTCGTGGGTCATCAGGTCACGCACGCGTGCGTGCTGGGCGTCGAACTCGTCGGCTCGGTCGTCGCGACGCTTCCACAGCACGCTGAGCCAGCGCAGTGCGACGGTGCGCTGAGCGGCGAGGAACCGCCGGCAGCGGTTCTCGTCGTTGATACCGAGGTCAGGCAGCAATGAGATCCACCAGGCGTCGTCAATGGCGCGGGCACTGAGATGTTCGACGAGTTCCGCGGCGTCGTAGGCGGTGTCGCTGTAGCCGGCGAACTCCCAGTCGACCACACGGGCATCTGTGCCGTCCCAGAGCCAATTCAGCAAGTTGGAGTCGCCTCGGGAGAAGATCCTTGGGGCCGGTTCGAGGAGTATCTCGGCGTCGCCGTGTGCACTCCAGGCATCCAGTAGCAGCTGCATGTCATAGGTGTGCGGGTCGTCGGCGTGATCGTCGAGTTGGCCCGACCACGTGTCCATGAGCCGTTGCACGACGTCCTTCGCCGAGCCGATCCGTGGTGTGTTCGTGAACGGCCCAACCTGGACTGTGCGCAACTCGGAAAGAACACCGGCCACACCGCGCAGTGCGCTGGCCGGTTCGCCGAGGTCGGGCAACGCCCGACCAGGCAGCATAGTCATGGCGACCGCAGGAAGTTCCGGGTCGGGGTCGTGCCACAGCGGCTGTGGTGCGGCCGTGATCCCCGACTCAGCGAGATGGACGAGGGCCTGATACTCACGGGCGGCGCGATCGCGATTGTCGGCCCTGTACAGCTTGAGGCAGACCTCACCATCGGGGCCGTCCCAGGCGAAAACTCGGTTTTTGCGGCCTCCGGTTAAACGGCGAAGACGCAGTCCAGGAAGGTCGTCGCCGAGCATGTTCGGACCGCGCCGGTGGAAGATCCGCAGTTCGGCGAGCAGGGCGGCTGGTATCGATACGGCTTGTAGCACAACGGTTTCCTTGCACTTAGTGATGGGTGATTGTTCGGATAGCGCGTGTTCATATCCGTGCGGAAGCGTCGCTACGTGAGGGCCGTACTGGACTTGGTCCGTCGCCCGCAGCAGGCGGAAATTCGTCTTCGGACGACGCGCTCATGCGACTACCTACGCCGGTCTGGTCACTCTCAGACCAGAACCGGCTGCCGCGCAGGACATGCAGCAAGGGCATCAGTTCCTCGCGCAGTCCTGGGCTGGTGGCGATCGCGCAGCGGGAGAGCACGGAGTGCGGGCTGGCGTCGGAGTCGAGAACGAGGGCTCCGGCCTCACGGGCGATGACGGCGCCCGCTGCGGTGTCCCAGGTGCGGTTGCCGAGCAGAATGCAGGCGTCGAGGGTTCCGTCGGCGACCCACACCAGGTCGAGCGCGGAGGAACCGTACCGGCGAAGCCCCTGCGCGCGTGCGGTGATCGCGTGATCCACGGACGCGCACAGCACGTCGCGCAAGCCAGCGTCGGGGCCGCTGCCGTAGTCGCTGAACCCGATCAGGGCTTCGTTAAGCCTGGTAGTGCTCGACGACGTGATCGGCTCGTCGTCGCGGAACGCTCCGTGGCCGTCGGTGGCCGAGTAGCGATGGCCGAGGAAGGGCAGAGCGGTGACCCCGAGAACCGGTTGTTCGCGGTGGACCAGGCCGAGTGCGATCGCGCATAGCGGGTTGCCGTGCTGGTGGTTGATCGTGCCGTCGATGGGGTCGAGCACCCAGTAGGTTTCACGGTTTCCGGTCGTTCCCGTCTCCTCGCCGAGGAATCCGACGTCATCACTGCCGGTGCTTGTGAGGCGCTGGCGGACCAGATGCTCGACGTTCTCGTCCACCTCCGACACCGGTTCGCGGTCGCCCTTGTAGCGGATCTCGCGTGGAGGGTGGTGAAGCACGTGCTCCACCGCGAGGTCGATCGCGGCGTGGGCGGCGGTCAGAGCGGAAGTAAGGTCAGGCGGCGACATGGTCCCCCTCTCGAGTTGTTGCTGACGTGCGGCAAGGGTGGTCAGGCGATGCGGAGCATCGAGGTCTGTGCGACCACGAGGCGCGGTGCGAGTCGATCGCTGGGCGGAGGCAGCGTGATCAGCTCGTCGACGATCTCGTCGAGCGTGCCGTCCTGTTGCCAGGTGATGCCCCCGGTGTGGTCGGTGCGCAGGCCGCGAGCGTCGGTGGTGTAGCGCACGCGCAGGGCATCCGCCCACCCTCCCGGCCACGTGCGGACGCTGTGGACTTCGATGACCGTGCCGCCTGCGTCCAGGGTGGGCAGGAAGATCCAGCCCGCGTCCCGCAGGTCGATGAGGCGTTGCAGCGCGGGGAACTCCGCCAGGGCTGCCGTGTGTTCCGATGGGTTCACAGCGTCCATGCCCGCCAGGGGTGTTCCGCCGACAGCGTGCCCGCGATCAACTCGTCTCGGACCGCGTGGGGACGAAGCGGCGAGAGTTCGTGCTCGTCGGCCCACCGATGTGGCTGAGGTGACGATTCTGCGGTGAGGTCGGGGGCGGTGAGCGTCACGTCGAACAGGAAGGTCACCTCGGAGGTAGGGGGCACGCCGGGTTTACTGGTGCCGTGTTCGACGACGGTGCAGAAGTCCAGCTCGGCGATGGTCGCGCCGAGCTGATCGAACAGGGACCTGCGGAGCGCCTGCTCGACGGGTTCTCCGGCACGGACAGCACCGCCGGGTAGCTCATCGTGGTCTGGGTACTCGATGAGGAGCAGGCGGTCGTTCTGCCCGATGAGGGCGTAGGCCCGGACGCGGGGGCCGGTGGCCGGGGTGTCGAGTTCGCTCATCGTGGACCGCCTGTCGTTGGGGGATGTCTGGGGTGGCGAGCAAACGCCCGGCGGTGAACTTCTGGCCGGTGAACTCGGTCGTGGTGACGTCGGCGGCCACGGTTGTCCTCCCACAGCAGCGTGTGGAGCCGGGTCGACAGGTTCCAGCGGCGTGCCAACACGGGATCGGCCAGCATCCGCATCCGCGTCAGGACGGTGGCGCTGTCCGTGCCTTCTGGCATGACCCACACCGGGTGAAGGCCGTAGGTGTCGACCAGTTCCTGGAACTCGTCCAGATCGTCGAGTTCTTGGACGACGAACTTCCAGATGACGTTCCCGCCGCCGGCGAGGCCACGCAGTACCGCGGGGCGGATACGTTGATGGTGGCGCAGCCCTGAATGCGCGAGCTTCGGCGAGACGTTGAACCGTGTCGCCGCCGACGTGATCATGTCCGTGGGCGCGATGGTGCCGGACGTCTCGATCTCGATGTCGGTGGCGAGCGCACGCTCCCGGATCGCGCACACCAGCCGCCCCAACGATCAATCGCGCATGACGCCCGGCCGATGTGGACGTCTGCCGGGCATGGAAACGCGGTTTCGTCGTGAGGATCAGATACCCGTCTTTCTTCCACGGTTGCGTCGCATGACGGGCGGCGAGCAGGAAACACTGGTGTGTAGGCAATCGATGGTTCGGTATCCCGGGCCGCAGCGCGTTCACGTTATCGTCGACACCCACCTGGTGGTTGCTACTCACGTGCCCACCTCCATGTCGTCGTGTGTGTCCGCGCGCAGTGTCGCCATGAGTTCCTCCACCGTCAGGCCGCACTGCGCCGCCATCGGTTGCAGCGCGGCTCCGGGTACCAGAATGTTGACTCTCGCTTTGGGCGTGGCCGCGGCGATCCTCAACCGCGCCCAGTCCCGCAGCGGCGCCAACGCAGGGTTCGTCGTGGCCGCCAGGGCCGACATGTCGACGCGCAGATTGAGCCCCGCCCGTGACCCGATGGCCATCGCGTCGAAAGCCTTGTCCAGCAATTCACCGGGCCGGATGCCCAACGCGCCGCAGCATTGAATAAGCCTGCTGAGCGGAAGGTTCCTGGTCCCCAGCTCGTACGTCGTCAGTGTCTGAACGCTGACGTCCAGGTTCCCTTGGGCGATCAGGTCCTTGCGGGTCCACCGCAGCGCTTCTCGGCGTGCTCGCAGAGCGTCCCCGACAGCGTTGGCGAATGCTTCGGCGTGCTGAGTGGTCACCGGGTACTGGGTGGCCGGAGCCTGCGCCGCCTGCGGGGCGACCCGCGGACCGAACTGCACTGGCCGGGAAGTCGCGCCCGCCGGGACGACGCGTACGGGGGTGGAGGGTGTGCTATCGGCCACCCCCCTACGCGGCTGCATCGCTGTCCCTGCGCAAGCAAGTTCGTCCTGCTGGGTTGTGTCAGCGGCGTCATTGACCCCAGCCAAGTCGCGCAGCTTGACATCTGCCTCGGAGCTGGCTTTCGCGTCCGTCTCCGAAGGCGTCCGGTCCTCGGGTGGCCGCCCGGTTCGGCGAATGTCCGTACCGGTCGAGCGGATCAACCGAAGCGCGGTCGACAGGTGCAGTCCGTGCTTTCGAGCCAATGTACCGACTGACGTGGTGCTGGCGAGGTAGTCGGCCGTGACGCGCAATGCCCAGTCCCGCCGGTATCCTTTATCGGCCAGTACGGCGGACGTCGGCAGGTTCGCCAGCGCCCAGTCGAGGTCGCGCGGTTCGTCACTCGTCATCAGGACACCTCAAAACGACGTCGATCACCCGTAGGCCCGAAACCGGTCCGTTCTGGTGACGAATCTCGCGGGCTGGTTCGTCGTCGCCAAAGCCGGTCGTGGTGCGCGCCGCGAACGCGAAGGGCGGCCGGTATCTTCCGCTCATTCCCATCACTAGCGCGTCGGTGTAAGTGCCGACCTTGCGCAAGCAGAACCTGACGCCATGCATGTCGGGGGGACATCTCAAACCCGTCGGCGACGGCTCGGGCTTCGGCAGCGGCGAACGCCGCCTCGTCCTCGGGTTCGAGAACGATCGCGAGGTGGGTCATGACGCCACCCTGTGGTGCAACAGACGGCCGTGCAAAAGCCGGTGCAGTGTGCCGTGCCGGCGGTGGCTTGCCCGTGCCCTCTGCCGGGGGATGCCCGCGAGGGCGCACAGGTCGGCCACGTCCCGGGGCACCTCGCCCAGGTCGATCCCAGGTTCCGGCGCGGCGGTCAACGCCCGCAAGCAACGGATGCAGGCCCGGCCACCCGGGCTCGTCGTCGGCAACAGGTCGACCGCGTGCCCGCACACAGCGACCATCGCCACCGTGGGGTCTTTCCGCCATGCAGCGAACGCCTCATCAGCGACGAGGTGCTCACGGTAATCCACCCCGGACGTGAAGGGGCTGGTAAACAAGCGATCAGGCTGCGTCATGTCGGGTCCTGGGCATCGTCGGTGCAGTGCAGGGGTGGAACGGCAGCGGGGGCGGGCGAGGTCGGGGAGGCTCGCCCGTCCCCGCCGCCGGGCATGTGGTGGCGGCAGGCCGACGCGGGAGACCGTCCGGGGTATCGAGGGGCGCAGGCCCCGGCGCTCGAACCGCATCGACCCGCCGCCACATGCCCCCGGGAGATCCGGCCCCCGGGGTGGTCGTGGCGCTAGGTTTTTCGAGCCGATCGGGACGCGACGCACCTGGGCTGGTGGCTCCATGAGCGCGCATTGCCACCAGGGGGCGGGGTCGTCAGGCAGGAGCGATTCGTTCGCGAGAAGTCCAGGCGGTAGTCGAACGGCGTCGACGGGGGTTGATGATCGTCGCGGGTGATCGTCATATCTGATCCTCGGGAAGGCTCTGTTGCAAGGTCATCGTGGTGCTGTGGATCAGCTCGACCATCGCCAGTCGGGGCAGTAGTGCCACGTCAGTGCCGTGTCCGACCAAGACCGCACGTTTCAGTCCTTCGGTTGTTTCCAGCACACCGACCACCACCTGCGTGGTCGCACCGTCGAGCGTGCGGGCTGGGATGATGAGACGTGATCGCCATCGGAGTACCGGCATCGTTCCCCTCCTCGCTACTGTCACAGAGGACCGCATCACGTGATCCTTGACGATGCCAGCGATGCGCATCACTGTCAACAGCTGGAACGCGTGTTTGCAGGGTTCGATTGGGTGATGTCAACCGAGAGCACCACGCTGCTCTACGATGTGATGCATGGCTGGCATCACCTCCAGGCAACCACTGCCTGCCCTCGGCGAGGCGATCCGCATAGCGCGGGATGCGCGCGGCGTTTCGCAGCGCAAGTTGTGCGCCGACATCGGCAAGAGCGCCGGTACCGTGTCACGACGGGAGACCGGCGAACGCAGGCCGACGCCTGACGAGGTTGCCCTGGTCATCGACGCGCTCAAAATCGACGGCGACGAAGCCGAAGAGCTTCTCGCGCTCGCGACTGGAGCAGGCCAGCCGCGGAGGTT